>NZ_LGDB01000215.1:0-154795 GCF_001279655.1 Streptomyces sp. WM6372
CCCCCGGCGACCCGCCCCGGGGGGGCCGAGGGGGAGGTGGCGGGCCCGCGCCGTGGGGCCCGTACGTCCCGTCCATGTCACGGCTGCGCTGCAAGCGGGGACACCCTGGACGGCTCAAACCCACCGGCTCGTAGAATCGCCGGGTGGATACGACCCTGGATGACCCCCTCGTCGGGCAGACACTCGACGGCCGCTACCGCGTCGACGCCCGCATCGCGGCCGGCGGCATGGCGACGGTCTACCGGGCCGTCGACACCCGCCTCGACCGCGTGCTGGCCCTCAAGGTGATGCACCCGGCGCTCGCCGCCGACGCCGGCTTCGTCGACCGCTTCATCCGGGAGGCCAAGTCCGTCGCCCGCCTCGCGCACCCCAACGTCGTGGCCGTCTTCGACCAGGGCACCGACGGGCCGTACACGTACCTCGCCATGGAGTACGTCTCGGGCTGCACCCTGCGCGACGTGCTGCGCGAGCGCGGCGCGCTCCAGCCCCGCGCGGCCCTCGACATCCTGGAGCCGGTCCTCGCCGCCCTCGGCGCCGCCCACCGCGCCGGGTTCGTGCACCGCGACATGAAGCCCGAGAACGTCCTGATCGGCGACGACGGCCGGGTCAAGGTCGCGGACTTCGGTCTGGTCCGCAGCGTCGACACCGTCACCAGCACGACCGGCGCCGTCCTCGGCACCGTCTCCTACCTCGCCCCCGAGCAGATCGAGAACGGCGTCACCGACACCCGCGTGGACGTCTACGCCTGCGGTGTCGTCCTGTACGAGATGCTCACCGGCGCCAAGCCGCACACCGGCGGCACCCCCGCCCAGGTGCTCTACCAGCACCTCCACGAGGACGTGCCGCCCCCGTCGGCCGCCGTCCCCGGGCTGCCCGCCATCCTGGACCAGCTCGTCACGTACGCCACCGCCCGCGATCCGGAGCTGCGGCCCACCGACGCCGCCGGACTGCTCGGGCTGGTGCTCGACGCCCGCGCGCTGCTCGGCGACGCCGAGCTGGACGCGGTGCCGCCGCAGGCGCGCGCCGAGGACCGGAGCGCCACCGAGGACCGCACCAGCGTGATCCCGCGGTCCCTCGCGGCGCAGCCGCCCGTACAGCAGACGTCCCGGCTGGAGCCACCGGACCGCCCGGAGGCCGCGCCGGCCCGCTCCCGGTCCCAGAACCGGGCACCCGCCTCGCGCCGCCCGCGCCGCGGCACGCTGCTCGTCATCGTCGGCGTGCTGCTCGCGCTCGGCATCGGCACCGGGGTCTGGTACATCAACTCGGGTCAGTTCACCAAGGTCCCCAACCTGCTCGGGAAGACGGAGGCGCAGGCCAAGTCCGACCTGTCCGCGGCCGGCCTCGGCGTGAAGCGGGTCGACCGGAAGTTCAGCGACAGCTTCGACCGCGGGACGGTGATGAACTCCGACCCGGAGAGCGGCAAGCGCATCCGCGGCAACGGCGCGGTGGTCCTCACGGTCTCGCGCGGCCCGGAGGTCGTCTTCGTACCGGACCTGAAGGGCAAGCCGCTGGAGGACGCGAAGGCCGAGCTGGCCAAGAGCGGTCTGGCGCCCGGCATGGTCACGCAGGCGTTCAGCCAGGACGTCGCCCAGGGTTCGGTGATCTCCACCGACCCGCAGGGCGGGCAGAAGCGCTCGCCCGACACGGCGGTCGCGATCGTGGTCAGCAAGGGCCGGCCGGTGCAGGTGACGAACGTGGTCGGACGCCCCCTGGACCAGGCGCGGGCCGCCCTCCAGGACCTCGGTCTCAAGGTCGAGACGGCCGCCGACCAGGTCAATTCGCCGTTCCCGGCCGGTACGGTCGCCAACCAGTCGATCGGCGCCGGCGCCCAGGCCGCGACCGGTGACACGGTGACGCTCACCGTGTCCAAGGGCCCCCGGCAGATCCCGGTGCCGCCCGTCATCGGCCAGGAGGCGGACGTGGCCCGCAGGACGCTGGAGGCGGCCGGTTTCAAGGTGAAGGTGGAGCGGCCGTTCCTGGGCTTCAGCAACACGGTGGACGCCCAGTCGGTGCCGGGCGGGCAGAGCGCCCCCGAGGGCAGCACGATCGTCCTGCGGACCAAGGGGCTGTAGCACTGTGGATCAGACAACGCGCAACCCCGTGGGCGGGCACGTCCCCGTCGCCGGCGGGCTCGCCTCGGTGGGGCTGACGTACGCGCGGGAGATGGGTGCCGAGGCCGTCCAGGTCTTCGTCGCCAATCCGCGCGGATGGGCCACCCCGGTGGGGAACCCGGCGCAGGACGAGCTGTTCCGCACGCAGTGCGCGCAGGAGTCGATCCCGGCGTACGTCCACGCCCCGTACCTGATCAACTTCGGCTCGCACACCGAGGCGACCGTCGAGAAGTCGGTGGAATCGCTGCGGCACTCGCTGCGCCGTGGCCGGGAGATCGGCGCGCTCGGAGTCGTCGTGCACACCGGCTCGGCGACCGGAGGGCGCCCGCGCGAGGCGGCGTACGCGCAGGTCAGGGAGCACATGCTGCCGCTGCTGGACGAGCTGACGCACGACGACGACCCGTTCCTGCTGCTGGAGTCCACGGCCGGGCAGGGCTCCTCGCTGTGCTCGCGGACCTGGGACTTCGGTCCGTACTTCGAGGCGCTCGACCACCACCCGAAGCTCGGGATCTGCCTGGACACCTGCCACGTCTTCGCCGCCGGGCACGATCTGGCGGAGCCGGGCGGGACGAAGCAGACGCTGGACCTGCTGGTGGAGACGGTGGGCGAGGGGCGGCTGAAGCTGATCCACGCGAACGACTCGAAGGAGGGCGTGGGCTCGCACAAGGACCGCCACGCCAACATCGGGCAGGGCCACATCGGCCGGGACGCCTTCGCCGAGCTGTTCGCGCACCCCGCGATGGAGGGCGTCCCGCTGATCACCGAGACGCCGGGCGGGAAGGAGGGCCACGCGGCGGACGTGGCCCTGCTGAAGGAACTGCGCGGGCTTCACTGACCGCGCCCCCGCGCCCTCCGCGCGGAATACCCCTGGGGGGTATACGGTTCTGCTGTACGCAGGACCGTTATCCGGCGTTCCCAGGGGGTTCCGATGGAACACGCACACGCACACGACGAGCAGCACGGGCACCAGGCGCGCCACGCGCACCCCGAAGACCGGGACCACCACGCCGACCACCGCAAGGCGAGCTGGGCCATGGCCGCCAGGGCCACCCTCCACTGCCTCACCGGATGCGCCGTCGGCGAGGTGCTCGGCATGGTCATCGGCACGGCACTGGGCTGGGGGAACGTTCCGACGATGATCCTGGCGATCGTCCTGGCGTTCTTCTTCGGCTACGCGCTCACCCTGCGCGGGATCCTCACCGCGGGCGTGGACCTGCGTACGGCCGTCCGGGTGGCGTTGGCGGCGGACACCCTTTCGATCGCCGTCATGGAGCTGATCGACAACGGCGTGATCGCGCTCTGGCCCGGAGCGATGGACGCGCGCCTCTCGGAGGCGCTGTTCTGGATCGCGCTGGCGATCTCGCTCGCACTCGCCTTCGTGGTGACGACCCCGGTCAACAAGTGGCTGATCGGCCGCGGCAAGGGCCACGCGGTCGTCCACCAGTACCACTGACCGACCTGCGGGCGCGCCCGGCGAGCCCGGACTGATCCAAAGGACACGGCCTAGAGCTCGGGGCCGTCCCCCGGCTCCTCCTGGTACGAGTAGCGCTGCTCCCGCCAGGGGTCGCCGATGTTGTGGTAGCCGCGCTCCTCCCAGAAGCCGCGGCGGTCGGCGGTCATGTACTCGATGCCGCGGACCCACTTCGGGCCCTTCCACGCGTACAGGTGCGGCACCACGAGCCGTACCGGGAAACCGTGTTCGGCGGTGAGCAGTTCGCCGCCCTCGTGGGTGGCGAAGACGGTCCGGTCGGAGGCGAAGTCGGCCAGCCGCAGATTGGAGCTGAAGCCGTACTCGGCCCACACCATCACATGCGTGACCTGCGGCGACGGCGGCGCCAGGTCGAGTATGCCGCGGGCGAGGACCCCACCCCACTCGGCGCCCGGCATGCTGAACTTCGTCACGCAGTGCAGGTCCGCCACGACCGAGTCGAACGGCAGGGCCGTGAACTCCTCGTGGTTCCAGCAGTGCTTCTCACCGTCGGCGGTGGCCCCGAAGACGCGGAACTCCCAGCGGTCCGGCTTGAACTTGGGGACCGGGCCGTAGTGGGTGACCGGCCAGCCGCGCTGCAGCCGCTGCCCCGGAGGAAGCTCCAGTTGCTCTGCTCCCGGAGATTCCCGGCTTTCCGGCTGACCCATGTCTCCATGGTGACAGACGCGGCAGGGTGGTCACGACCAGGTATGCCCCTATACGGGCAAGTCACGCCAACTCACACTAAGGAGGCACTTACTGGACGACCCCCTGCGGCGGTGCAAGGATGCGCGCACTCCCCCAGTCACGGCTGGGGCGGTACCCCAGCCCCGTCACACAGCTGACATTGCCTGGAAGGAGCCTCTGCGATGCAGGGCGACCCCGAGGTCCTCGAGTTTCTGAACGAGCAGTTGACCGGCGAGCTCACGGCGATCAACCAGTACTGGCTCCACTACCGGATCCAGGACAACAAGGGTTGGACGAAGCTCGCGCATTACACCCGTGCCGAGTCCATCGACGAGATGAAGCACGCGGACAAGATCACCGAGCGCATCCTGATGCTGGACGGGCTGCCGAACTACCAGCGGCTCTTCCACGTACGGGTCGGCCAGACCCTGACGGAGATGTTCCAGGCGGACCGGCAGGTCGAGGTCGAGGCCATCGACCGCCTCAAGCGCGGGATCGAGGTGATGCGCGGCAAGGGCGACGTGACCTCGGCGCGGCTCTTCGAGGACATCCTGGCGGACGAGGAGCACCACATCGACTACCTCGACACCCAGCTGGAGCTCATCGAGGCCATCGGGGAGCCGCTCTACATCGCGCAGCAGATCGAGCAGCCGGAGAGCTGAGCCCCGGGCCGCGGGCCCCGGGCCTTACGCGGCTTCCGCGAGCTCCGGGTCGGCGGCCAGCACGGCGGTCGCGTTGCCCTTCTCCAGCAGCTCCCGGCGCGGGCAGGCCCCGCGGCCCAGGATGCCCTGGATGGTGCGCACGCAGGATCCGCAGTCGGTGCCGGCCTTGGTGACCGAGGCGATCTGGCGAGGAGTGCAGGCGCCGGCGGCCGCGTGGTCCTTGACCTGCTTGTCGGTGATCCCGAAGCAAGAGCAGACGTACACGCGGTTCACCTCCCACAGGAATGGTTTCTGCAGCCATCCCCTATTCGGTGAGGCTTACCTAACCGTACCCAAAGTGAGGCTTACCTAAAAGCCCTGGAAACGACGGTGGGGCACGGATCACATCGATCCGTGCCCCACCGTCGTACGTATCTACAGGGCATGCGCCCTACGTACTGATCCGCTTACTGGTCGCGGTACATCTCGGCGACGAGGAAGGCCAGGTCCAGGGACTGGCTGCGGTTGAGCCGCGGGTCGCAGGCCGTCTCGTAGCGCTGGTGCAGGTCGTCGACGAAGATCTCGTCGCCGCCGCCCACGCACTCGGTGACGTCGTCACCGGTGAGCTCGACGTGGATGCCGCCCGGGTGGGTGCCCAGGGCCTTGTGGACCTCGAAGAAGCCCTTGACCTCGTCGAGCACGTCGTCGAAACGGCGCGTCTTGTGGCCGGAGGCCGCCTCGAAGGTGTTGCCGTGCATCGGGTCGGTGACCCAGGCGACGGTCGCGCCCGAGGCCGTGACCTTCTCGACCAGCTCGGGGAGCTTGTCGCGGACCTTGTCGGCGCCCATGCGGACGACGAAGGTCAGCCGGCCCGGCTCGCGGTCGGGGTCCAGGCGGTCGATGTACGTCAGCGCCTCGTCCACGGTGGTGGTCGGGCCGAGCTTGATGCCGATCGGGTTGGCGATCTGCGAGCAGAACTCGATGTGCGCGTGGTCGAGCTGGCGGGTGCGCTCGCCGATCCAGACCATGTGGCCGGAGGTGTCGTACAGCTTCCCGGTGCGGGAGTCCGTACGGGTCAGCGCGCCCTCGTAGTCGAGCAGCAGCGCCTCGTGGGAGGCGTAGAACTCCACGGCCTTGAACTCGGCCGGGTCGGTGCCGCACGCCTTCATGAAGTTCAGCGCGTTGTCGATCTCCCGCGCGAGCTGCTCGTAGCGCTGCCCGGACGGGGAGGACTTCACGAAGTCCTGGTTCCAGGCGTGCACCTGGCGCAGGTCGGCGTAACCACCGGTGGTGAAGGCGCGCACCAGGTTCAGCGTCGACGCGGAGGCGTTGTACATGCGCTTCAGCCGCTCGGGGTCCGGGATCCGGGCCTCTTCGGTGAAGGCGAAGCCGTTGACGGAGTCGCCGCGGTAGGTCGGCAGGGTGACGCCGTCGCGGGTCTCGGTGTCCTTGGAGCGCGGCTTGGAGTATTGGCCGGCGATGCGGCCGACCTTGACGACGGGCACGGAGGCCGCGTACGTCAGGACGGCGCTCATCTGGAGCAGCGTCTTCAGCTTGGCGCGGATGTGGTCGGCGGACACGGCGTCGAAGGCCTCGGCGCAGTCGCCGCCCTGCAGCAGGAACGCCTCGCCCTTGGCGACGGCTCCCAGACGGGCGCGCAGCTGGTCGCACTCACCCGCGAAAACGAGCGGAGGATACGACTCGAGGTCCGCGACGACAGCGCGCAGTGCCTCGGCATCGGGGTACGAAGGCTGCTGCGCCGCGGGAAGGTCTCGCCAGGTCGCCTTGGCGGCGGGGGCTTGGGTTTCAGCGTTCACGGTCACCTCGTACACATTACGGCGTCTTGCGCCACGTCCAGCCCGGCGCCCACTCCGTGAGACGGGTGTCTCTGCGGACGCGTGGGGGCTCGCGGGCGGGATCGCGGGTGGGCTATCGTCGGCCGCATGTACGCGCACTCGAACCAGAACTGGTGGTGGCCCGCTCCCGGCGGCCCACTTCTCGCGCGTACCCACTGACACGCACGACGCGAAGGCCGCCCGAGGGGCGGCCTTCGGTGTTTTCCGGGCCCGGCCGCTCCTCCTCCACCCCACTCCACGGAGAAGGACGCCACCCCATGCGACCCAGCAGCACCAGCAGCACGCCCGACCCGCTCCGCCGCCTGCTCGACGACGGGTCCTGCCCGCCCTTCGCCCTGCTGCGCCGGCGGACCCCCGGCCGCGACCACGACACCGTCGAGGTGCTGATCGGCCCGGTGCACGAGGCCGGGCGCCTCGCCGAGCTGCCCGTTCGGGAGCTGCCCACCCTCGCCCTCGTCCCGTTCCGGCAGATCCGCGAGCGCGGGTTCGACGTGCGCGACGACGGCACGCCGCTGGCCGTGCTGACCGCCGAGGAGGCGTACGAGATCCCCCTCGCGCAGGCGCTGGACGCGCTGCCGGAGCACCCGGTGCGGGTCGAGGGCGGCGGCTTCGACGTACCCGACGAGGAGTACGCGGCCACCGTCGAGCGCGTGATCCGGGACGAGATCGGCCGCGGCGAGGGGGCGAACTTCGTCATCCGGCGCACGTACGAGGGCCGCATCGAGGGCTTCGGGCGGGCCGACGCGCTCGCACTGTTCCGGCGGCTGCTGGTGGGCGAGCGGGGCGCGTACTGGACGTACGTCGTCCACACCGGGGACCGGACGCTGGTGGGGGCCAGCCCGGAGGTACACGTACGGATGTCCGGCGGCACGGTGGTGATGAACCCGATCAGCGGGACGTACCGCTATCCGGCCGGCGGCCCGACCGCCGAGTCCCTCCTCGCCTTCCTCGGCGACCGCAAGGAGACCGAGGAGCTGTCCATGGTCGTGGACGAGGAGCTCAAGATGATGTGCACGGTCGGCGACCGGGGCGGGGCCGTCGTCGGGCCGCGGCTTAAGGAGATGGCGCACCTCGCGCACACCGAGTACGAGCTGCGCGGCCGGTCCTCGCTGGACGTACGGGAGGTGCTGCGCGAGACGATGTTCGCGGCGACGGTGACGGGGTCGCCGGTACAGAACGCCTGCCGGGTGATCGAGCGGTACGAGGCGGGCGGGCGCGGCTACTACGCGGGCGCGCTGGCCCTGCTCGGCGTGGACGCCTCGGGGTCCCAGACGCTGGACTCGCCGATCCTGATCCGGACCGCGGACATCGCGGCGGACGGCGCGCTGCGGGTGCCGGTGGGGGCGACGCTGGTGCGGCACTCGGATCCGGCGGGCGAGGTCGCGGAGACGCACGCGAAGGCGGCGGGGGTGCTGGCGGCGCTCGGGGTCCGCCCGGCGGCGCCGCGAGCGGCCTTCGAGGGGGCACGGCTCGGGGAGGACCCCCGGGTGCGGGCGGCGCTGGCGGCCCGGCGGGCGGACCTGGCCCCGTTCTGGCTGCGGATGCAGGAGCGGCCGGCGGCCGTGACCGGCCACGCCCTGGTGGTGGACGGCGAGGACACCTTCACGGCGATGCTGGCGCACGTGCTGCGGGTGACGGGGCTGGAGGTGACCGTACGCCGCTACGACGATCCCGGGCTGCGGGCGGCGGCCCTGTCGTGGACCGGCCCGATCGTCATGGGCCCGGGGCCGGGGAACCCGGCGGACGCCGCCGACCCGAAGATGCGGATGCTGCGCGCACTGGCCGGCGAACTGCTCGCGGGACACCGGCACGGCCTGCTCGGCGTCTGCCTGGGCCACGAGCTGCTGGCGGCCGAGCTGGGCCTGCCGCTGATCCGCAAGGCGGAGCCGGCACAGGGGGCGCAGACGCGGATCGACTTCTTCGGCAGGGAGGAGGTGGTGGGCTTCTACAACACGTACACGGCCCACTGCCCCGACGAGGCGGCCGCCCGCTTGTCCGACCGGGGCGTGGAGGTCTCCCGCGACCCGGCGACGGCGGAGGTCCACGCCCTGCGGGCCCCCGCCTTCGCGGGGGTCCAGTTCCACCCGGAGTCCGTCCTCACCCTGGGCGGCGCGCAGCTGCTGCACGAGCTGCTGACGGGCCTGCGCGCCGCCGCCCCGGCGTAGCCCGGGTCCGCCGCGCGGGGACCGGCCCCGGTCCCCGCGCGGCCGGATCCGTCAGGCCGGGGCCGGGGCCGTCAGGCCGGGGTCGGAGCCGTCAGGCCGGGGTCGGCTTCTTGCGGCGGGCGGCGAGGCTCCGTACCAGCTGGGTGGCCAGGATCGGGCCGAGCACCGCCATGGCGACGAGGAAGGCCGTGAGGTTCCCGAAGGCCAGCGCCAGCGTCACCGGGACGCCCACCGCCGGATCCGCGAAGGCCAGCCAAGGGTCCACCCGCTCCCCCGGTCCGGATCGGAGCGCGGGCCGCAGGGCCCGTACGGCGTACACGAACTGTGCAGCGGCGGCGGCCAGCAGGAGCCAGCGGGCCGCGGAAGGTATGTCCACAGGGGCGAATCTAGGCCATGCACCCGCGCCGCGCGCATGGCCGCTGCCTTAACTCGGGGTGAACCCGCGTCACTCGGGGGACAGCGTGTTCTCCGAGCGGCGCCCCGCCACGTAGTCCGCCACGTTCCGGACCGTCGCCTCGATGATCTGGCCCACCGCATCGTGCGTGTAGTACGCCTGGTGCGAGGTCACCACGACGTTCGGGAACGTGATCAGGCGCGCCAGGGTGTCGTCCTCGACGGCCTCCAGGGACCTGTCCAGGAAGAAGAGCCCGGCCTCCGCCTCGTACACGTCCAGTCCCACCCCCTCGAACCGCCCCGCCCGCAGCTCCGACACCAGCGCATCGGTGTCGATCAGCCCGCCCCGGCTGGAGTTCACGAGGATCGCGTCGTCCTTCATCATCCGCAGGGCCGCCGCGTCGATGAGGTGGTGCGTCGACTCCAGCAGCGGTACGTGCAGGCTGACCAGGTCCGCCGACGTGAACAGCTCCTCCTTGTCCACGTACTTCATGCCCAGCTCCAGGCAGGCCGGGTTCTGCGCGACGTCCCAGCCCAGCAGGCTCATGCCGTACCCGTGCGCGATCCGCGTGAACGCCTCGCCGATCCTGCCGGTCCCGAGCACCCCCACCGTACGGCCGTGCAGGTCGCGGCCCATCAGCCCGTTCAGCCGGAAGTCGAAGTCCCGCGTCCGGTTCGAGGCCCGGACGATGCGCCGGTTCACGGCCATCGCCAGGGTCCACGCGAACTCGGCCACGGAGTACGGGGAGTAGTACGACACCCGGCTCACCGTCATGCCGAGCTGCCGGGCGACGTCCAGGTCGATGTTGTTGAAGCCCGTCGACCGCTGAGCGATCATCTTCGTCCCGCCCCCGGCCAGGGTCCGCAGCACCCGCCCGCCCAGATCCGCGTTCACGCTCGACGAGACGACCTCGTACCCGGCCGCGATGGGGGCGGTGTCCTCGGTGAGGAAGACGTCCAGGCAGCGCACCTCGTGCCGTCCGGTGTCCGCGAACGCCTTCTCGATCAGCGGTCTCTCGTCGCCCTGCACTCCGAATGCCAGGATTTCCACGTTCGCTCCCGTGCTGTGGACAACCCAACGGACCATGGGTCGTTTCGTCACCTTACGTCCGATACGACCCACGGCCCGCTCACCCGCTCCGGGTTACCCGCTCCGGGTCAGCCGAAGAACACCCCGACCTCCGTGTACAGCGCCGGGTCCACCGTCTTCAGCTTCGCCGTCGCGTCGGCGATCGGCACCCGCACGATGTCCGTCCCCTTCAGCGCGACCATCTTCCCGAAGTCGCCCTCGTGCACGGCGTCGATCGCGTGCAGCCCGAACCGCGTCGCCAGCCACCGGTCGAACGCGCTCGGCGTGCCGCCGCGCTGGATGTGCCCGAGCACCGTGGTCCGGGCCTCCTTGCCCGTCCGCGCCTCGATCTCCTTGGCCAGCCACTCCCCCACGCCCGACAGCCGGACGTGCCCGAACGAGTCGGTGGTGGCGTCCTTCAGCACCATCTCCCCGTCCTTGGGCATGGCCCCCTCCGCGACCACCACGATCGGCGCGTAGCTCGCCTTGAACCGGGAGGTCACCCACGCGCACACCTGGTCCAGGTCGAAGCGCTGCTCCGGGATGAGGATGACGTTGGCGCCGCCCGCCAGCCCCGAGTGCAAGGCGATCCAGCCGGCGTGCCGGCCCATCACCTCCACGACCAGCACCCGCATGTGCGACTCGGCCGTGGTGTGCAGCCGGTCGATGGCCTCCGTGGCGATGCCCACCGCCGTGTCGAAGCCGAAGGTGTAGTCGGTGGCCGACAAGTCGTTGTCGATGGTCTTCGGGACGCCGACGCACGGGATGCCGAACTCCCCGTACAGCTTGGCGGCCACGCCCAGGGTGTCCTCGCCGCCGATCGCGACGAGGGCCTCGACCTCGTACTTGGCGAGGTTCTCCTTGATCCGCCGGACCCCGTTCTCCTGCTTGAACGGGTTGGTCCGCGAGGAGCCGAGGATGGTGCCGCCGCGCGGCAGGATGCCGCGGACGGCGGGGATGCCGAGCGGGACGGTGTCGCCGTCGACCGCGCCGCGCCAGCCGTCCTTGAACCCGACGAAGTCGCACCCGTACTCCTGGACGCCCTTGCGGACGACGGCCCGGATGACCGCGTTGAGACCGGGGCAGTCGCCGCCGCCCGTCAGCACTCCGACCTTCATGGAATTTCCCTTCGCCACAGGGCCCACCGAGCCCGCATGGCGGTCACGCTAGTGGTGACTCAGGTCACAGCAAGGGCCTGGGAAGGGTCAATTCCGGTGGAATCACGGGGTGTTGCGTTTCACCGTTCACTCGTACGAGGACATGAGTACGACGCACGAGACGGTGAACGTCCCCCGTTACGCGTCGTCGAGGCCGCGCTCTATCGCGTACCGGACGAGCTCGACGCGGTTGTGCAGTTGGAGCTTGCCCAGGGTGTTCTGCACGTGGTTCTGCACCGTGCGGTGCGAGATGACGAGGCGCTCCGCGATCTGCTTGTACGAGAGCCCCTTGGCCACCAGCCGCAGCACCTCGGTCTCCCGGTCGGTCAGCTGGGGGACCTTCGGCTCGTCGGGGGCGGCGGGCGCGGGGTCGGTGGCCAGGCGCCGGTACTCGCCGAGCACCAGCCCGGCCAGGCCCGGGGTGAACACCGGGTCGCCGGCCGCGGTGCGGCGCACGGCGTCGATCAGCTCCTGGGCGCCCGCGGACTTCAGCAGGTAGCCGGTGGCCCCGGACTTCACCGCCTCCAGGACGTCGGCGTGCTCACCGCTCGCGGACAGGACCAGGACGCGCAGCGCGGGGTTGGCGCCGACGAGCTCCTTGCAGACCTGCACCCCGGGCATGCCCGGCAGGTTGAGGTCGAGGACCAGGACGTGGGGGGCGGCCGGGACGGCCCGGCGGACGGCCTCGGGGCCGTCGCCGGCCGTGGCGACCACGTCGAAGCCCGCGGCGGCGAGGTCGCGGGCGACCGCGTCCCGCCACATCGGGTGGTCGTCGACGACCATCACCTTGATCTCGTGCGGCTGCGGCTGTGGCTGCGGCTCGGCGGTCTTGCTCACTGGGTCCTCCCCCTCGGTACTTTCAGTTCCACTTCGGTGCCCTGCCCGGGGACGGACACCAGCTCGGCGCTGCCGCCGAGGTCCCGCAGCCGGCCGCGGATGGACAGGGCCACGCCCATCCGGCCCTCGCCCTCGGCCTGGTCGAGCCGGCCCGCCGGAATGCCCGGGCCGTCGTCGCGTACGGTCACGATCACCTCGTCGCCCCAGTCCTCGACCAGGATCCACGCCCGGGCCCCGTCCCCGGCGTGCTTGCGCACGTTGTCGAGGGCGGCCCCGACGGCCGCGGCCAGCTCCTTCGCCGCGGGCACCGGCAGCGGCACCGGCGTACCCGGCTCGGCGAAGCTGACCCGGGATCCGGCGTGCGGCGCGAGCAGGCTCCGCAGGTCCAGCTCCCCCTCGTCCGCGCCGGGCTCCTCCACCTCGTACGCGTCGACCAGCGCGCCGAGCGACTCGTCCCGGCAGATCCGGGAGGTGGGCACCAGCCCGCTGGAGACCAGGGTGCGCAGCGCCACCTCCTGCTCCCCGGCCATCCGGCCGAGCTCGGCGGCCTCGCCGCCCAGTTCGGTGCCGCGCCGCTGGACCATGGCGAGGACCTGGAGGACCCCGTCGTGGATGTCGCGGGCGAGCCGCTCGCGTTCGCGGGTGGCGGCCTCGATCTCCAGGGCGCGGGCCAGCGTGGCCTCACTGGCCCGGGCGACCTCGACGACGTACCCGATGGCGATGGAGGCGACCCAGACCAGCAGCACGTTGTGCAGGGTGTCGCGGGTGGGCTCGCCGCCGTGGACGACGATGTTGGCCACGGCCACGAAGGTCGAGGCGAAGCCGGCCCAGCGCCAGCCGCCCTTGATGGCGAAGGCGAGGACGGAGCCCGCCGTCCAGATGGAGGGGAGGGTGGGCCCGCCCGCGGCGATCCGCGCGTCGCTGTCCGCGAGCGGGGTGAGCAGGACGCCGACGAGCGCGACGGTGAGGTCGGCGCCGAGGAAGCGCTTGGTGCAGCTGGCCGCGTTCGCCACCCGGCGGTGGGTCGCCAGGGTCCAGGCGGCGAGCACGGCGAGGTAGCCGGCCGCCACCCAGGGCCGGTCGAAGTCCCGGTACGCCGAGGCGAACAGCAGGCCCGCGTAGACCATGGTGATCAGCCGGTAGGCCGTCAGCGCCCGCCACAGCGGCTGCTCGACCGACATGCGCACGACGCGCTCGCGTTTCGCCATCTCCCCCACCCCGTGCGGGCGATGCCGCCCGTGCTCTACTCCGCGGCCTTGTCGTTCTTGTCGGCGTGCTGTTCGGCGCTCTTGTCCGCGGCGGCCTTGGCGGCCTTCTCGGCCTTCTCCGCGTCGGCGATCTGCCGCTTGGCGGCCGTCGCGTAGATGTCGACGTACTCCTGGCCGGACAGCTTCATGATCTCGTACATGACCTCGTCGGTCACCGAGCGCAGGATGAAGCGGTCGCCGTCCATGCCCTGGTAGCGGCTGAAGTCCAGCGGCTTGCCGATGCGGATGCCGGGGCGCATCAGCTTGGGGACGACCTTGCCGGGCGGCTGGATCTTCTCCGTGTCGATCATCGCGACGGGGATCACCGGCGCCCCGGTGGCCAGGGCCACGCGGGCCAGTCCGCCGGGCTTGCCGCGGTAGAGGCGGCCGTCGGGTGAACGGGTCCCCTCGGGGTAGATACCGAACAGCTCCCCGCGCTCGATGACGTCGATGCCGCTCTTGATCGCGGCCTCGCCCGCACCGCGCGCACCGGAGCGGTCCACGGGGAGCTGGCCGACGCCCTTGAAGAAGGCGGCCGTCAGCTTGCCCTTGACGCCCGGGGAGGTGAAGTACTCCGCCTTCGCGATGAAGGTGACCTTCCGGTCCAGCACGGCCGGCAGGAAGAAGGAGTCCGAGAAGGACAGGTGGTTGCTCGCGAGGATCGCCGGCCCCTCGGCGGGAATGTTCTCGAGGCCCTCCACCCACGGCCTGAAGGCGAGCTTCAGGGACCCCCCGATGGAGAACTTCATTGCGCCGTAGATCAACTCGAAAGCCTTCCTGTGTCTGTCGAACAGACCATATCCCCTGGCTCGGGGCGGAGGGGGCGACGACCCTGGTCGGTGTCACCCCCGTCGCGTACGGTGAAGTCACACAGCGCTACGCACCCCCCACCCGTCGAAGGAGACCCTGGTGCCCGTCCTCCCTGGAGCCGAGCCGTTCCGCCACGAGGGCGGAGAGGTCGGTGTCCTCCTCTGCCACGGTTTCACCAGTACCACTCAGTCCATGCGCCCGTGGGCGGAGTACCTGGCCGGGCGGGGTCTGACGGTTTCCGTGCCGCTGCTGCCCGGGCACGGGACGCGGTGGCAGGACATGCAGCTCACCGGCTGGCAGGACTGGTACGCCGAGGTGGACCGGGCGCTGCGGGAGCTGCTGGAGCGGTGCACGCAGGTGTTCGTCTTCGGGCTGTCGATGGGCGGGGCGCTGACGCTGCGGCTGGCGGCCCGGCACGGGGACGCCGTGCGCGGCATCGTCCTGGTCAACCCGGTCAACAAGATCAACGACCCGATGGCCTTCGCCCTTCCGGTCGCGCAGCACTTCCTGCGGTCCACGCCGGGCATCGCGAGCGACATCGCCAAGCCGGGCGTCGCCGAGGTCGGCTACACCCGGGTCCCGACCCGGGCCGCGGCCTCGCTGCGGCAGTTCCTGAGGCTGGTCGACACCGAGTTGCCGCAGGTCACGCAGCCGGTGCTGCTGCTGCACAGCGTGCAGGACCACGTCGTGAACCCGGCCGACTCGGCGCGGATCCTCGCGCGGATCTCGTCGACGGACGTCACCGAGACCCTGCTGGAACAGAGCTACCACGTCGCGACGTTGGACCATGACGCGGAGCGGATCTTCGCGGACAGTTTTGCGTTCGTCGGACGGCTCGCGGAGAGCGTCGGCAGGGAGGGGGCGGCCAGCGGTGGCTGAGCACGAGGAGTCCCCGGGGGGTGTCCCCCCGCTGGACGAGGAGGCGGCCTGGGCGGCGATCGTCGCCGGGTACGGCCAGGAGCCGCCGGACCCGCCGGGGGCGAGGCCGTTCCGGCCGATCGAGAACCTGATGCTGCCGGAGGAGGACGTGGAGCCGGAGCCTGCGGCCGCGTCGTCGTCTGCGGAGCCCTCCGAGGAGCCGTCCGCGGAGCCGTCGGCGGAGCCCCCCGCGGAATCGCCGGCGGAGCCTGGGCCGGCGCCGACGGTGCTGGGGAGCTCGGTGGTGTTCGCTCCGGGGGTCGGTGTCGGCGGTACGGGGCCCGGGAGCGGACCCCGGGACCACGCGCCGGCGGAGCCGGACGAGAAGGACGAGGGGCACTTCGTCCCCCCGGAGCCGGAGCTGCCGCCGGCGGACACGACGGCGAAGTTCGCGTGGCTGGCGGTGGTCGGCGGACCGGTGCTGCTGCTCGTGGCCGTGCTGTTGCAGTGGGACATGACCTGGTGGCTCACGACGCTGGGGATCGGCGGGTTCCTGGGCGGGTTCGCGACGCTCGTCGCGCGGATGTCGCAGGGCGATGACGACGATGACGATCCGGGCCGCGGTGCCGTGGTCTGATGTTCTGACGCGCCGCTGCCTCCCCGACGCGCCGCTCGCACGGCTCGGCCCTGGCGGGCCTCCCCGGCTTCGCGCCGCCGCGTCGGACTCCGTCCGACGGGCTGGGGGCGGGGCCCACGGTGGGCCCCGCCGTGATCCGCCGTGATCCGCCGTGATCCGCCGAAGGCTAGCGCGGGGCGGGGAGGCGGAGGGTGGCCAGGACCGGGAGATGGTCCGTGGCGACGTGCAGGTCCCGGGGGGTGACCCCGGGCAGGCCCTCGGGGACTCCGCAGGCCAGGACCTCCACCCCCGGCGAGGCGAAGACGGCGTCGATCCGCCGGTCCGGCGCCGCCGCCGGGAAGGTGCGCTCACCGCCCCACGGGGACACCGTCCAGCAATCCCGCAGGCTCTCGGTGAGGCGCCCGTAGGCCGGCCCGCCAGGGGCCTCGTTCACGTCCGCCGCCACGATCGCGTACGGCGCCTCCAGCGACGCGGCCCGCTGTGCGAGCAGTCCTGCCTGCACGGTCCGCTCCGCCCGGTCCAGGGACAGGTGCGCGCTGACGGCCCCGACCCGCGCGGCCCCGAAGCGGACCACCGCCGTGGCGAAGCCCCGCCGGTGCAGCCCCGGGGTCCTCGGGAGCAGGACGTCCTCCGTCCGCTCCACGAAGGCCCGTAGCGAGCACAGGAGCAGCGGGCCCGCGGCCGTGGCGCCCCCGCTCAGCACCACCAGGTCCGTCTTGGCGGCCAGCCGCGCCGCGTGCTTGCGCCAGCGGAAGAACCGGGGAGCCTCCTGGATGAAGACCAGGTCCGGGGCGCAGGCGCGGATCACCCGGGCCAGCGCCTCCTCGTCGTCCCGCATCGAGCGGATGTTGTAGCTGAGGGCTCGGATCACCGCGGAACCGTCGGGTTCCGTCACAGAGTTCGGCAGCATGGACGGCAACATAGCCAGACTGCCCGCCGTGCCCCAGAGGGCGCGGCGGGCAGTTCGGGCAACAGACGGTGTCAGCCCTGGCGGGCCAGGTCCGCCGCGCCCACGAGCCCGGCCTTGCCGCCGAGCTGCGCGGCCAGCACCTGCGCGTGCGGGCGCCAGGCGCCGCCGACCAGCCAGCGCTTGAAGGACTTGCGGATCGGGTCGAGGACGAGGTCGCCCTCGTCGGAGACCCCGCCGCCGACGATGAACGCCGACGGGTCGAAGAGCGAGGCCAGGTCGGCCAGGCCCGCGCCCGCCCAGCGGGCCAGCTCGCGGAAGGCGTCGATGGCGACCAGGTCGCCGGCCCGCGCCGCTTCGCTGATGTGCTTGCCCTCGATGCCCTCGGGGGTGCCGTCGCCGAGCGCGAGCAGGGCCACCGCGTTCTCGGGGGTGGCGTTGGCGCGCTGCTTCGCGTACCGGACGAGCGCGCGGCCGGAGGCGTACTGCTCCCAGCAGCCCTGGCTGCCGCACCCGCACAGCAGGCCGTCCGGGACCACCCGGATGTGCCCGAACTCGGCGGCCACGCCGAAGCGTCCGCGGCGCAGCTTGTTGCCGATGATGATGCCGCCGCCCAGGCCCGTGCCGAGCGTGATGCAGATGACGTCGTCGTGGCCCTGGCCGGCGCCGAAGCGGTACTCGCCCCAGGCCGCGCAGTTCGCGTCGTTCTCGACGACGACCGGCAGGCCGATGCGCTGCTCGACCTTGTCCTTGAGCGGCTCGTGGCGCCAGTTGATGTTCGGCGCGAAGAGCACGGTCGCCCGCTTGTCGTCCACGTATCCGGCGGCGCCGATGCCGACGGCCTCGATGGTGTGGTTGCTGCTGACTTCGGACACTGCGGCGCAGATCGCGTCCGTCACGCCGTCCGCGGTCGGCGGGGTGGGCACCTTGTACGTCTCAAGGATGGTGCCCTCTTCGTCGACCACGCCGGCCGCGATCTTCGTGCCGCCGATGTCGACGCCGATGGTGAGTCCCATTAGTCCCTCGGTTTCCGGTCAAACCCCGCCACGGCCAACGGTACCCGAGGGCGAGGGGGCATCCGGCGGATCAGGGCCGGAAAGCCCGGGGTGCCGGACCCCGGGCCCGGTCGTGATCCGCCGGATGCCCCCTGAGCGTCTCAGTCGAGATCGATCCGCTGCGTCGGACCGCTCCCGCCCTCGTCACGGGGGTCGGAATGATCGCCGGAGGGGCGCTCGGCGGGAGAGCCGGGGGCGGGCTCGTCGCGGGTCCAGCGGCGCTCGTGGCCCTCGACGGCCGAGCGGTACGCGGCGAGCAGCTCGGAGCCGGCGGCCGCGAGGTGGTCGAAGACCTCGGGGTTGCGCTCGACGACGGGCTTGGCGGCGGCCTTCGCCTGGTTGACGAACTGGCGTACGGCGCCCTGGGCGGCGGCGCCGAGCAGCGGGTTGTTCAGCCCGGACACCTTGTCGGCGACGGCCTCGAACAGCTTGAACAGTTCCTCGGCGGCGGTCCCGGTGCCGCTCCCGGCGCCCGCGCCGGAGCCGCCCTGGCGGGCACGGCGGCGCTCCTGCTCCGCGGCGAGGTCCTCGGCGCAGGCCTTGGCCCAGGCGTCGTCGTCGGTGGGACGGTCGGTGGCCTCGCTCATGGCGGACTCTCCTGCGGAAGCTGCTGGACGTGCGGTACGTACTACCTTCGACGGTACCCGAACGGGGGTACCCCGGTTCGGGTACCGCGCGGCGTTCAGGGCCTGCGCGGCCAGAGGTCCGGGTCCGGCGTGAAGCGGATCCGGAGCACCCCGTCGGCGAGGGCGGCGCCGGACACCGTGCAGCGGCGCAGCGCGGAGGGCAGTGGAACGATCCTGCGGTACGGGCCCGCCGCGAGCAGCAGCTCGTCGCCGCGCCGGACCAGGTCGAGGTCCCGCTTGTGGGCCCCGGGCAGCGGCACCACCCAGACGAGTACCCCGTCGTCGGCGAGCCGGTCCTCGACCACCCACGCGCTCCGGGCCCGCACTCGGGCCTCGGAGGCCCCCGGAAGGAGCCCTTCCGCCCCGGCCAGCCGAGTCAGGTCCTCCGGCCCCGAGGGGTCCCGCCCGAGGTGGCCGAGCGGCAGCACGGGCACGTCTCCGGCCGGTACGACCCCGGCCGACGCGGGCCCGGCCCACTGGGCGGCGTACTTCTCCTGCTGCGCGGCGAGCCCGGCCAGCCACGGGTCGGGCGAGCCCTGCGGCACCATCCGGTTGGCGACGATCGCGCCGACCGGGAGCTGTTCGAGGGCGAGGCCGAGCAGCCCGGTGCGCAGCGCGGCGTCGGCGCCCGGCCCCGGCTCGGCGACGATCCGCAGCGAGGTGCCGGCGGCCTCCACGACGGCCTGGACGGCGGCCAGCTCCTCGTCCCAGCGCGCGGCGGCCTCGTACAGCCACTGCGCGGGCATGGGTACGCCGGCCAGCTGGGCCAGTACGGGCCGCAGGGCGCGGGCCGCCTGCCGCTCGGCCGGGAGCAGCCGGGCCAGGTAGCGGCGCAGCTGGGCGGGGAGGGCGAGGGTGGCCACGGCCTGGTGGAGCGGGGGCAGGTCGACGACGACGAGGTCGGCGGCGGGGGCGGCGGCGGCCCGGCGCAGGGCGCGCAGCAGGGCGAACTGCTCGGCGCCGGGCAGCTCGGTGAGCTCCTCGGCCCCGAGCGGCCGGGCTCCGACCATGCCGAGGAGGGCCGATCCCCGCTCCTGGAGGGCGACGAGCTCCTCGCGGAACTCCTCGCCGGAGTCCACGCGGGCCACGAGCACCCCGCCGGCCGGTACGGCGGCCAGCCCGGGCGCGGCTTCGACGGACTCCCCCGCCGGCTCCCCGACCAGTGCGGCCAGGGGATCCCCGGGGTCTTGGGAGAGCAGCAGCACCCGCTGCCCGGTCCGCGCGGCGGCGACGGCCGTGGCCGCGGCCACGGTGGTCCGGCCGGCTCCGCCGGGACCGGTGATCAGCAGGATGCGCATGGATCAGGCCGACTCGACGCGCTTCTTCAGGCCCGCGAGGGCGCGGTCGATGATGACCTTCTCGGCCTTGCGCTTGATCATGCCGAGCATCGGGATCTTGACGTCGACGGTCAGCTGGTAGGTGACTTCGGTGCGCTTGCCGCCGTCCAGCGGGGCGAGCCGGTAGGAGCCGTCGAGCTGGCGCAGCATCTGCGACTTGTCCAGGGTCCAGCTGACCTCGTCGGCGCCCTTCCAGGAGTACGCCAGGGTGTGGTCGTCCTTGATCGCGCCCGCGTCGAGCAGCAGCCGGACCTTCTCGGCCCGGCCCTCGGCGTCGGTGGCCAGCACCTCGGCCTCCTTCACCTCGCCGGTCCACTCGGGGTAGCGCGCGAAGTCGGCGATCACGGCCATCACGTCGGCCGGCGCCGCATCGATCGTGATGCTCGAGCTGGTGTGTTCGGCCATGGCGGTCGCCCCTCCAGGGAGTTTTCGAGGAAGTGTGCGGCCCGTGGCCGCCGCGTGCAGGCTACCGTGCGTGCGGAGGTCACCACTCCAGGGCCCGGCTCACCACTCCAGGGCCCACGGCCTTCCGGTGGCGGCGAAGTGCCCGACGTTCACGCACTCCGTGGCGCCGATCCGCATCCGCCGCGCCAGCGGCTGGTGCACGTGCCCGAAGAGGGCGTACCGCGGCCGGGTCCGCCGGATCGCCGCGAGCAGGGCCTCGCTGCCGCGCTCGAAGCGGCGCGCGACCGTGTCGTAGCAGAGCTCCGGCACCTCCGGCGGGATGTGCGAGCACAGCACGTCCACCTCGCCGAGCGCCTCGACCTTGGCGGCGTACTCCGCCTCGTCCACCTCGTACGGGGTGCGCATCGGAGAGGGCAGTCCGCCGCCGACGAAGCCGAAGACGCGGCCGCCGATCTCCACCCGCTGCCCGTCGAGGACGGTGGTACCGGGTCCGGCGTACTCGGTCCACAGGCCCGGGATGTCGACATTGCCGTAGGTGGCGTACGTGGGCTGCGGGAACGCGGCGAACATCTCGGCGTACTGGCGGCGCACCGCGCCCTCGATCAGCTGTTCCCGGTCCAGCCCGGCCCACAGCCGGCGCCCGAGGTCGCGGGCCTCGTCGAAGCGGCGCTCGGTGCGCAGTGCGACGATCCGGTCGGCGTTCTCGACGCCGAACAGATCGGGGAAGATGCCGCGCGAGTGGTCGGCGTAGTCGAGGAAGAGCACGAGGTCACCGAGGCAGATCAGGGCGTCGGCGCCGTCCCCGGCCCGGGCGAGCGCCTCGGCGTTGCCGTGGACGTCGCTGACGACGTGGACCCGCGTACTGCTTTTCCTGCCACCCATGCGCTCCACCCTAGGGGGGCCCGGGTGCCGCGGGTAGAGGGGGTGGCACAGGCGGCCTACCTGCGGTTACTACCGAGTCGCAAACGAGGTCGACTACTGTCGGCATGGCACGGCCGCGTCATGTGACGCACGGAACATCTGGCCGGTTCCCTCTATCCGGAACCCACTACCGGTGGGTAACGTCCGGTCGGTCCACATGGTGGCGATGGCGCCCAGAGGAGCAGCAGTCTTGCGCGAGTTCAGCCTTCCGGCCCTGTACGAGGTCCCGTCGGACGGGAACCTGACGGATCTCATCCGCCGCAACGCCGCTCAGCATCCCGACACCGCCGTCATGGGCCGCAAGGTCGACGGCGGCTGGCAGGACGTGACGGCGACCGAGTTCCTCGCCGAGGTGCGCGCCGCCGCGAAGGGTCTGATCGCGGCCGGCATCCGGCCGGGCGACCGCGTCGCCCTGATCTCCCGCACCCGCTACGAGTGGGTGCTCCTCGACTTCGCGATCTGGAGCGCGGGCGGCGTCACCGTCCCCGTGTACGAGACCAGCTCGCCCGAGCAGATCCAGTGGATCCTCGGCGACTCCGGCGCCGTCGCCGTGATCGTCGAGAGCCCGGCGCACAGCGCGGCCGTGGCCTCGCTGCGCGACCGGCTGCCGGAGCTGCGCGAGGTCTGGGAGATCGAGCAGGGCGCGATCGCGGCGCTGAACGCCGCAGGGCGCGAGGTCGCCGACGCCGAGGTCGACGAGCGCAGTTCGCTCGCGAACGCCGACGACCCGGCCACCATCGTCTACACCTCCGGCACCACCGGCCGCCCCAAGGGCTGCGTGCTGACCCACCGCAACTTCTTCGCCGAGTGCGGCAACGTGGTGGAGCGCCTGAGCCCGCTGTTCCGCACCGGCGAATGCTCCGTGCTGCTGTTCCTGCCCGCCGCGCACGTCTTCGGGCGCCTGGTGGAGGTGGCGGCCGTACTGGCGCCGATCCGCCTGGGCTGCGTACCGGACATCAAGAACCTCACCGACGAGCTGCAGTCCTTCCGGCCCACGCTGATCCTCGGCGTGCCGCGCGTCTTCGAGAAGGTCTACAACTCCGCGCGCGCCAAGGCCCAGGCCGACGGCAAGGGCAAGATCTTCGACGCGGCGGCCGAGACGGCCATCGCGTACAGCCGGGCGCTGGACGCCCCGGGCGGCCCGTCCTTCGGCCTGAAGCTGAAGCACAAGGTCTTCTCGAAGCTGGTCTACAGCAAGCTGCACACGGTCCTCGGCGGCCGCGGCGAGTACGCGATCTCCGGCGGCGCCCCGCTGGGCGAGCGGCTCGGCCACTTCTTCCGCGGCATCGGCTTCACGGTCCTGGAGGGCTACGGCCTGACGGAGTCGTGCGCGGCCACCGCGTTCAACCCGTGGGACCGTACGAAGATCGGTACGGTCGGCCAGCCGCTGCCGGGCTCCGTGGTGCGCATCGCCGACGACGGCGAGGTGCTGCTGCACGGCGAGCACATCTTCAAGGAGTACTGGAAGAACGAGACGGCGACCGCCGAGGCGCTGACCGACGGCTGGTTCCACACCGGCGACGTCGGCACCCTCGACGAGGACGGCTACCTCGCGATCACCGGGCGCAAGAAGGAGCTCATCGTCACGGCGGGCGGCAAGAACGTGGCCCCCGCGGTGATCGAGGACCGGATCCGGGCGCACGCGCTGGTCGCGGAGTGCATGGTGGTCGGCGACGCGCGGCCGTTCGTGGCCGCACTGGTCACCATCGACGAGGAGTTCCTGGGCCGCTGGGCCGCGGAGCACGGCAAGCCGGCCGGGGTCACGGCGGCGGAGCTGCGCGAGGACGCGGACCTCATCGCCGCCGTCCAGCAGGCCGTGGACGACGGCAACGCGGCGGTTTCCAAGGCGGAATCGGTGCGGAAATTCCGCATTCTCCCCTCCCAGTTCACGGAGGAGTCGGGTCACATCACGCCTTCGCTGAAGCTGAAGCGGAATGTGGTGGCGAAGGACTTCGCGGACGAGATCGAGGCCCTGTACCGGGGCTGAGGCCGCGGTAACTCCCGGACAAGGGGGCCGAGTTCACGCCATACTTGAGCCGCTCGGCCATCTGCCGCTCCGCGACCACGGGAGTCCCATTGGACGCCATATTGGTTGTATCAAGCACTGATGTTAGTGAGGGCGAGAAGTCCACGGCTTCACTGCTCAAGTGGCTGTCCTACGACTCGGTGGTACGAAGGCACTGCCGGCCCGCTCCCGTGTACGCGCCGCCCGAGGCCGGGGGCATGGGGTCCGGGCTGGACGCGATCAGCGTGGTCATCCAGGACGTCAGCGCGCTCGGCAGCCTGGCGGCGGCGATCGCCGCGTGGCTGGAGGCCCGCGCATCCCGCCGGCCCACCGCGACCGTACGGATCAGCAGGGGCGACACCACGGTCGCCATCGACGGGGCCTCGCCGCGACAGGTGGCCGAGATCGCCGGGATGTTCGGCGTCCCGGACGCGACGGACGGGACGGGTTCGGCAGCGTCGGCGGCCTCGGCGGACACGGGACCTGCGGGCGGTCCCGGCCCCGAGCCGGGCAACGAGTAGCCGCCACGGCCATGGTCGTGCTTCCCGATCCGGCCTCCTCACGATGCCTGCTGGTCGGAGTGTCCGCGTACAACAAGGACGGCATGGACGACCTGGCCGCGGTCGCGAACAACCTCGAACAGCTGCGGGCCGTGCTCATGGACCCCGAGGTATGGGGTCTGCCGGAGGAGCACTGCGTCATCCTCCGCCCCCTGGTCGGCCAGGAGGTGCTCGACCGCATCCGCTCCCTCACGGAGGAGACCGAGGACACCTTCGTCCTGTACTACGCGGGGCACGGCCTCATCGACCCGGAGCACATCGACCACCTGTACCTGGCGATGCCCGACTCCTCCATGGACAAGCTGTACTGGTCCCTCTTTTATGGAGACGTCGTCAAGGCCCTCAAGAACTCGCGGTCCGGAGCCCAGCGCAACATCGTCATCCTGGACTGCTGCTACAGCGGCGCTGCTTCGAACGGGGGAATGGGAGGGAAGCGGCCACCCGAAGAACCACCCGTGGAAGGCATCTTCCTGCTGACCGCCACGGCCCGCAACGAACGGGCGAGGGCCCCCGAAGGGCAGCCCTTGACCGACTTCACCGCCGAACTCCTGTCCGTCCTGTCGGAGGGGGTTGCGGAGGGTCCTCGGTTCCTGGACCTGGACACCCTGCACCGACAGCTCCACCGCAGGATGCACCGACGCAACAGGACCCATCCGCAGCTGAGGTCCTGGGGCAGCCCTGCTCAGCTCGCCCTCGCCCACAACCGGCAGTACCGGGAACCACCTCCCGGGTCGACGGCACCGGAGCGGACCGCCGTCCCGACCGGGTCACGCGCACGCAAGCTGATCGGCGCTCTGGCCGCGGCCGTGACGGTCTTCGCGGCGGTCACCGTCCTGGTGCTGGACCCCTTCACCGGCGAGGGCTCGAAGGACGGCGGGCACTCCGCGTCCCCACCCGCAGTCGAGAGCCTGCTCCGCGCTGCCGGAAACAGCTTCACCGGGGACGTCGACCTGTCGGAGGAAGGGAGGATCGACTGGGTGCAGTGGGGGTACCTCCCCAAGGACCGCGGCGCCACGGCCGAGTACACCGGCGGGCCCGCGGAGTCGGAATGCCGCCCGTTGAACGTCTACTGCGTAACCCGCAGGGCAGACGCCTTCGTCATCGGAGACTTCACCGCGCTCGGTACCGAGCCCCCGGTCAGGCTGCACGCGAGCCGGCAGCCCGTGTCGTTCTCGTGGACCGGGGGCGCCGCCCCGCACGAGTCGGCGAGCGGCGTCCGTTCCGTGGTCTACCAGGGCGGCCCCGGCGCGGGGTTCCGCATCCTCGTTCCCACCAAGAGCACGACCCGCGTGTTCCGCCTCTACGTCTCCTACCGCCAGGGCGCGATCCGCTTCTCCGCCTCCCTCAGGAACGGCGGGCCACCCGCCTACTCGGATACCGCCGACACCGCATCCGGACCGCTGAACGAAAACTATTTCCGGGTGTACGAGATGACCTTCCGCACCCCGGAGCCCTCGCTCCTGGACGTCGAGATCACGCTCGAAAGCAACCACGGAGGCGGGAACGTGACCCTGATGGCGGCAACCCTGCAGTGAGCCCATGCGGTGCAGCGTGCCGCCGATCCCGATCGGCACACGACTGCACCGCAACCGCTCAGCGCGGGTCCTCGGCGAGGATCCGCGCCATGTTCCGCTCGGCGAGCGCGGTGATGGTGACGAACGGGTTCACCCCCAGCGAGCCCGGGATCAGGGAGCTGTCGACCACGTACAGCCCCTGGTACCCCTTGGCGCGGCCGTAGTCGTCGGTCGCGTCGCCGAGGACGCAGCCGCCGAGCGGGTGGTAGGTGAAGTTGTCGGCGAAGTTCCTGTTGTCGCCGAACAGGTCGTACCGGTAGATCGTGAAATTGGCCCGGTTGATCCGGTCGAAGAGGTTCTTCGCGGCCTGGACCGACGGGGTGTTCTGGTCGCGGCGCCAGTTCAGCCGCGCCGAGTCGGTGGCCGCGTCGTACGTGAAGTGCCCGCGCTCGGGGTTCTTGGTGATGGCCAGGTACATCGAGATCCAGTGCTCGAAGCCCATCGGCAGCGGGGCGATCTCGGCGAACACCGGGTTGGCGGCGTTGTCCCAGTCGTCGATGCCCAGGGCGGGCATGGTGGCCTGGTTGCAGCCGACCGTGTCCCACAGGTGGTTGGCCCGGGCGGTCATGATGTTGCCGTTGTGGCCCCAGCCGAGACCGACCTTCTCGCTGAGCCCGGGCAGGGTGCCCCGCTCGCGGGCGCGCAGCAGGATCTCGGTGGTGCCGAGGCTGCCGGCGCCGAGGAAGAGCTGCTTGCAGCCCAGCTCCCTGACCTGGGTGATCCTCCCCGTCAGATCGCTGGTCTGCACGGTGAGCACGTAGCCGCCGGCCGGGTCCTGGCGCACCCCGACGACGCGCTGCATGGTCTCGATGGTGATGTTGCCGGTGCCGATCGCGGCCGCGAGGTAGGTCTTGTCGACGCTCTTCTTGCCGAAGTTGTTGCCGTAGATGACCTCGCCGGCCAGCGCCGAGCGGGTGGCGGTGCCGGCGGCCTCGCGCTGCATGTACCGGAAGTCGTACACGTTGGGTACGAAGGTGGTCTTCAGGCCGGTGTTCTGGGCGTGCTTGCGGGAGATCCGGGCGAACCGGTACCACTCCGTGGACTCGAACCATCCCGGGTCGATGTCGTTGACGCCGAGCATCGCGCGGGCGCGCGGGTAGTACGTGCCGTACATCTCGTCGGCGTCGACCCGGGGCAGCACCTCGGAGAAGTACGAGCGCCGGGGCGTCGGGGCCATGCCGCCGTTGACGAGGGAGCCGCCGCCGACGCCGCGGCCGACGTAGACGGACATGTCGCCGTGGTTCACGCGGTCGAGGACGCCGGGGTAGGGGCTGATGTCCCGGTTGACGACGTCGAGCCAGAGGAACTGGGCGAGCGGGGCCTCGGTGCGGGTGCGGAACCACATGGAGCGCTGGTCGGGCGCGGAGGTGGAGGGGAAGACCTTGCCGTCCGGGCCGGGGGTGTTCCAGAGCCGGCCCATCTCCAGGACGACGGTCCGTACGCCGGCCTGCCCGAGCCGGAGGGCGGCGACGGCCGAGCCGTAGCCGGAGCCCACGACGATGGCGGGGGCGTACTGCGCGGCGGGGGGCTCGGCGGCGGCCGCCGATGAGAGCCCTATGCGGGTGAAGCCGAGGGCCGCGGCGGTCTGGAGGGCGCCGATACCCAGGAAGTGACGGCGCGTCAGCTGAGGTGTCATGGCCGCATCATGGGCGGAATCGGGCCGTCCACCCAGAGGCGGTGTTGACAGACATCTGAGGAACAGTCAGGCGTGGCGGAGGATCACGGACCCCGGGGCGGGGCCGGGGCCCGCCGCACCCGGCCTCAGACCTGTTCGGTCGGCAGGACCACCATCTCCGTCACCGCGACCCGCCACGGCCGCGTGACGCCGTACGCGATCGCGTCCGCGATGTCCTGCGCCTCCAGCCGCTCGATGCCCCCGAACATCTGCTCCAGCGCCTGCTGCATCTCGGGGGAGTTGTGCCCGCGCAACTCGGTGTCCACGGCGCCCGGCTCCACGACGCAGACCCGCACGTGCTGCGGCGCCAGCTCCTGGCGCAGGGCCTCGCTGAAGGCGACCACGCCGAATTTCGTGGCGCAGTACGCCGTGGCCGTGGCCACGGCCCGGCGGCCCGCCAGGGAGGACACGTTGACGATGTCGGCCACCTTCCGGGGGCCGTCCCCGGCGGCCCTGACGAGGTGCGGCAGGGCCGCGTGGGTGGTGTGCATCAGGGCGGTCAGGTTGACGTCCACCGAGCGCTTCCAGTCGGCGAGGGGCGACTCGGAGGCGTACCCGAGGAGCATCAGACCCGCGTTGTTGACCAGGGTGTCGAGGCGCCCGAGCTCCTCGACCGTACGCTCCACCACGCGCGCGGCCTCGGCCTCGTCGGCGATGTCGGCGGGCAGGACGAGCGCGGTGCCGCCGCCGGCCTCGATCCGGTCCGCCAGTTCCGTGAGCCGCTCCGCCCGCCGTGCGGTGAGCGCGACGGCGGCGCCCTTTCCGGCGAGCGTCAGGGCGGCCGCCCGGCCGATCCCGCTCGAAGCACCGGTCACCAGGGCCACGGTGCCGCGCAGCACGTCGTCCATCGTCCTCACCCACTCCTCGCCGGCGCGCCGCGGTCGGGCACGTCCGCAGACATGCCTTCCGTGTCCGCCGGCACATGCACGGCCGCGCCGTCGACCCGCCCGGGTCGGCGTAATCGCCGGGCCGGCGTCATCACGCCGCGGGCCGCGTCATCGCTCGGGCCGACGTCATCGCGCGGGCCGGCGCCATCGCACGGGCCGGCGCCATCGCACGGCCGGCGTCATCGCGCGGGCCGGCGCCATCGCACGGCGGGAGCGGCCGGTGGCGCCCCGCGGCCGGCCCGTCCGCCCGGGTCGGTCAGAGCAGTTCGCGCAGGCGGTCGGCCAGCAGGTCCCAGCGCCACTTCTCCTCGACCCAGGCGCGGCCCCGCTCCCCCATGCGGCGGCGCAGCTCCGGGTCCTGGAGCAGGGCGATCACCCGGTCCGCCGCGTCCTCGGGGACTCCGCCCCGGACCACCCAGCCCGTCTCGCCCTCCAGCACCGCGTCCGGCGCCCCGCCCGAGTCGCCCGCGACCACCGGCAGGCCGGTCGCCGAGGCCTCCAGGTAGACGATGCCGAGGCCCTCCACGTCCAGTCCGCCCCGCCGGGTCCGGCACGGCATCGCGAAGACGTCCCCGGCGCCGTAGTGCGCGGGCAGTTCGGCCCACGGGACGGCGCCCGTGAAGACCACCGAGTCCGCGACCCCGGTGGAGACGGCCAGCGCCCGCAGGTCCGCCTCGTACGGGCCGCCGCCGACCACCAGCAGTACGGCGTCCGGCACCGCGGCCAGGATCCGCGGCATCGCCTCGATCAGCGTGTCCTGCCCCTTGCGCGGGACCAGCCGCGAGACGCAGACCACCACCGGCCGGTCCGACAGCCCCAGCCGGGCCCGGATCTCCGCGCCGCCCGACCCGGGGTGGAAGGTCTTCTCGTCCACCCCCGGCGGGAGCTGCACCATCCGCGCCGCCGCCCGGTCCGTCAGCGCCGAGGCGATCCGCGAGCGCGTGTACTCGCCCAGGTACGTCAGCGTGTCCGTACCCTCGCCGATCCGGCGCAGCAGCTGCCGCGCCGCCGGCAGCTGCGCCCAGGCCGCCTCGTGCCCGTGGGTGGTGGCCACGATCCGCCTGGCCCCGGCCCGGCGCAGCGCCGGGCCCATCAGCCCCAGCGGGGCGGCCGCCCCGAACCACACCGACTCGCAGCCGTGCTCGCGCAGCAGCCCGACCGCCCGCCGGGTCACCCGCGGGGTCGGCAGCAGCATCGTCGTACGGTCGCGCACGACCGGGAACGGCTGCTCGGCGTCGAAGGCGGCGGTGGCCTCGCGGCCCTCCGCGCCGTGCTTCCAGGTGGAGGCGTAGACGACGATCCGGTCGGGATCCAGCCGCAGTGCCATGTTGTGCAGGAAGGCCTGGATGCCGCCCGGTCGCGGCGGGAAGTCGTTGGTCACGATCAGCGTCTTGTGCATTGCCTGCCGACAGTACCGGACACCCCCGCGCGGCCCCTCCCCCCGGCCGCAGGCGCGGCTACGGCGCGCCCAGCTCCTCGCGCAGGCCCGCCTGCCAGGCCAGCGTCAGGCCGGGCAGATCGCCGCCGACGGTCTCCTCCAGGGCCGTCGCCAGGGGCTCGCGGCCCGCCCGTTCGTAGAGGCGGACCAGCGTGGCGTCGCCCCACTTGGCCGCGATCAGCCGGCAGGCCAGCCAGGCGCCCTCGTACGCGCGGGCCAGCGCCTCCGGGTCGCCGCCGAACGCGAACGCCCCGTCGGCGGGGAGCGCGGCCGGCAGCTCCCCGCGGCGCACCGCCCGGCCCAGCGCGGGCGCGGCCTCCCGCGCGGTGGCGCTCCCGCCGCGGTACGCCGCCCAGTCCGCGAAGCCCTCCGAGAGCCACAGCGGGGTCCGGTCGGTGGTCGCGGCGCGGGTGGCCACGTGCGTGACCTCGTGGGTCAGGACGACGCCCCGGCCCGCCGCGCTGAGCTCCGCCCAGCCCTCCGGGTTGACGACGACCCGGTCGGCGGGGGCCGCCGCGGCGCCCACCCGGCCCGTCGTGACCGCCCCCATGCCCCGGTACTCGGCGGCCGGCCGCCCCAGCAGCTCCGCCATCCGCTCCAGGGAGCCCGGCACCAGCACCACCACCCGGCCCGCCCACGCCCGCGGCCAGGCGGCGCTCGCCGCGGGCACCGCCCGCTCGGCCTCCGCCGCGACGGCGGCCAGGGTCTGCGGGGACTGCCCGACGCCGAGCACCAGCGCGCGGGCCCCCTTGACCGCCTCCACCGGGCCCTGGTCCCACAGCTGCGGCGGCGCGCCCGGCGCGGGCCGGTCCCCGGTGACCCGCCACCGCCCGCCGTCCGCGCCCTCGCGGCTCAGCAGCACCTCGCGCGCCGATCCGGCCGGGGCCGTGTCGTAGCCGGTGAGCCGGTAGCGCAGTTGCGCGCGGGCGGTGGCCCGCTCGCCGTCCCGGTGGACCGCGGAGACCTCGTACGCCCATCCCTCCAGCGGGATCCCGGCGAGCTGCGCGGGCGGCGTCCGCGACCAGGCGGCGACGGCCTCCCGGACGTCCCCCTCGGCGGCGTCCCGCACCGCGGGCGCCCCGCATCCCGCGAGCAGCGCGCTCAGCAGGAGCGGCAGTACGCGTACGAGGAGCCGGTGGAGCGGGGACATCCGACGATCGTACGCACGCCCCGCACCGGCGGCGGTCAGGGACGGCTCAGGGAAGGCTCAGGGACGGGTCACGGAGGCCACCGGCATCATCCCGACCGGGTCGTACCGCACCCGCGCGCCCGGGTACGGGGCGTGCACCACCTGGCCGTTGCCGACGTACATGCCGACGTGGCTGGCGTCCGAGCGGTACGTGACCAGGTCGCCCGGCTGCGCCTGCGAGAGCGGGACCTGGCGGCCCGCGTACCGCTGGGCCTGCGAGGTGCGCGGCAGGGAGACGCCCGCCTGCCGGTACGACCACACCATCAGCCCGGAGCAGTCGAACCCGGAGGGCCCGGTGGAGCCCCAGATGTACGGGCGGCCGACGGCGGACCGGGCGGCCATCACTGCGGTCGCGGCGCGGCCCGAGGAGGGACCGAGCGAGTTCAGCTCGGGCAGGCCCCCGGGGCGCTCGCCGGAGCGCGAGGCCCGCTCGAAGTCGGCCCGCTCCTGACTGGGCATGGCGTTCAGGAGCCGGCGGGCGTCGGCCAGCTTGGCGGTGACGGCGCGCTTCTGGCGGGCCACGTCGGCCCGTACGGAGTCGAGTTCGGCGAGCTTCTGCGAGGCCTCGTGGCGCTGCTGGACCAGCCGGCGCTGCTCCTTGCGCAGTTCGTCGAGCCGGCGGGCCTGCCGGTCCGTCAGCCGGTTCAGCTGGGAGGCCTTGTCGAGGTATTCGTCCGGGTCCTCGGAGAGCATCAGCTCGACGGCGGGGTCGATGCCGCCGGAGCGGTACTGGGCTCCGGCGAAGGTGCCGAGGAGGCCGCGCATGGTGTTGATGCGGTCCTGGCCGCGGGCCAGTGCGTCCTGGGCCCGGTCGATCTCGGTGCGGAGCCGGTCGGCCCGCTCGCCCGCCCGGTTGTAGCGCTCGGTGGCCTGTTCGGCCTCCTCGAAGAGCCGGTCGACCTGGGCGCGGGCGCCTGCCGCGGGATCCTGCGGCAGCGTGGGGGCCGCGCTCGCCGTCGCACCCGTCATGGCTGCCGCGGCGGTGGCCGCGGCGACGGTCAGGACGGTGACCCTGGTGCTCCTGTCGAGGCTGCCGAGCCCGGGCCGACGATGGGACGCCACTGGAACCGCTCCCTTCCGCTGCACGGGACCGGGTCCGCCCTCCGTGGACGGCCGTGTGCCGGGTTCCGCGCTGGCAGACAGTAACCGCGCCGCCACACCCCGGCCAACGACCCCCGCGGGACGCATACGCCGACGCCCCGCCGGAGACGCAGGTCACCGGCGGGGCGTGTGGTCACAGCGGGGCCGCGGAATTCGCCCGGATGGGCGGTGTGCGGCGCGTCCCGGGGCGGGCGCGTGGCCCTCGGGGCGGGTCAGCCGACGCGGACGCCGAACTGGAACGGCATGTTCTTCATGGCCTCGTAACGGACGCCACCGGTCGGGTTGGAGGCGTGGAAGACCTGGCCGTTGCCCGCGTAGAGGCCGACGTGGTGCAGGTCGTCGTAGAAGAGGACCAGGTCTCCGGGCTGGAGGTCGCTCTGGTTGTAGATGCGCGTGCCGTCGTTGGCCTGCGTGGTGGTGACGCGGCTGATCTTGACGCCGGCCTGGGCGTAGGCCCACTGGGTCAGGCCCGAGCAGTCCCACGAGTCGGGGCCGGTGTCGCCCATGTGGTAGCGGTCGCCCTTCTGGGTGATCGCGGCGGCGAGGGCCGCCCCGGCCCGGCCCGAGCCCTTCACCGCGCCCTTGGAGCCGGCGGCGTCCGCGGCGGCCTGGCCGTCCTTGGCCGCGTCGCTCTTCAACTGGCCCCGCTCTTCGGTGGTCAGCGTGTTGAGGAGGGCCTGGGCGTCGGCGAGCTTGCTCTGGGCGGCCGCCTTCTTCTCGGCGAGTTCCTTGCGGACGGCTTCGAGGTCGGCGAGCTTGCCGGTGGCTTCCTGACGCTGCTGCGAGAGGCTGCGCTGCTTGGCCTGGATCTTCGTTATCGCCTCGACCTGCTTGCCGCTCACCTGCTGGAGCGTGGAGGCCTTGTCGAGGAAGGCATCCGGGTCGGAGGACAGCAGGAGCAGCATGGACGGGTCGAGGCCGCCGCCGCGGTACTGGGCCGTCGCCATCGAACCGAGCGTGTTGCGCAGGCCGTTGAGCTCGTCCTGGCCGCGCGCGACCTGGTCCTGGAGCTGCGAGATCTCCTTCTCCAGCTTCTCCTGGCGCTCCTTGGCCCCGTTGAACTTCTCGGTGGCCTGCTCGGACTCCTCGTAGAGGGCGTCGACCTTGCTCTTGACCTCGTCCTTGCCCGGCTTGGCCGGGGCGGCCATGGCCGAGTGGGAGGAGAGGGCGACGGCCGCGGTGGCGAGGGCGGTGAGCACGCTCACGCGGGTGCGGGTCGGCGGCTTGGGTCGACGGTGGGACGCCACGAACGCGAGCTCCTTATGCCTGGAGCCGCCGATTACAGTCGCAGGGCTCGGCAGCGCACCTCCGCCGTCACCCCGAATGAGTGAACTACCGCACGAAGGTTTGAGCCGACCCTAGTGACCTCGCTGTGATCAGTTCAAATCCTGTCGGCAAAAAACTTGGCTGCCGACCAGGTTCTTTACCTACAGCCCACGCTCTGTGCAGGGCACTTGACGGTACGTTCCCTGCCGGCCCTGTGAAATCGGGCATTTCAGCTACGAGTTACGAAACGCGCGAAAGCCGCTTCAGCAACAAAGCGGACGTCACGGGCCGGGCGCCGGCCTTCGCCACGCCGTCGGCCACCTCGCGGTCGGTGGAGACCACGACCACCGGCCGGCCGGGCGGTTCCGCGCGCACCAGCTGGCGGATCAGCTCGTCCGCCGTCACACCGGGCTTGGAGAACAGCACCCGCACCCCGCGCGGCGGCGCGAGCAGCACCGGGGCCGCCAGCTCCGCGCCGTCGAAGACGCACGTCATCTCCGCGCCCGTCTGCGCGGCCAGCATCGACAGCCCGCCCAGCAGCCGCAGCCGCTGCTTCTCCAGCGGCATCGTCGGATAGCCGGTCTTCGTCACGTTGTAGCCGTCGACCACCAGATGGGCCTGGGGCAGCGCCAACAACTGGTCCAGCAGCGCGGGATCCGTCTCCGACAGGGCGCGTGCCGCGATGTCCTTCGGGGTCATCCGGCCCGGCTCCACCGCGTCCACGGTGTCGGCCGGCCGCGTCGACACCGGCGGCAGCGCCAGCTCCCGGCGCAGCCCCTGGGCCGCGTCCAGCACCGTGTCCAGCAGCAGCCGCAGCCGCATGTCCTCGACGCTGCGGCCCTCGCGGGTGGCCCGGCGGGAGGTCTCCAGCGCCGTCTCCACCTCCGCGAGGCGGGACTTGAGGCGCCGGGTCTCGCTCTCGGCGGCCGCCACCTGCGCGGCCGCCTCGCCCCGGATCCCGTCGATCTCGGCGGTGACCTTGCGCAGGGCCGCCTCGCCGCGCTTCACATCGCTCTGGGCGCTGCGCAGCTTGCGCTGAAGCGATTCCGCTTCCTTGCGGGCCGCGTCCAGCTCGGTCCGTACCTGCTCGCCGCCCAGGCGCTGCGCGTCCCGTGCGTGGGCCAGTTCCTCGCGCAGCCGGTCCAGTTCGCGCCGGGTCTCCTCGCCGACCCGCTCGGCGTCGGCGCGCTGCGCCTCCTCGCCCGCGGCGGCCACCAGCTTCACCCAGCCGACCGGGCGCAGTACGTACGCGGCGGCCGCCACGTCCAGCGGGTCCGCGGCGGCGGGCGGGGCGCCGGACTCCAGCGCACCGGCCAGCTCGGCCTGGGCCTCGCGGAGCTTCTCGGCGACGCGGCCCCGGAAGAGGGCGTCCGCCTCCACCGCCGCGGCCATGGCGTTGCCCGCGAACTTGGCGCGCCGGGTCGGGGTGAACCGGGCGTACTGGCGCAGCTGCGCGGGGAGGTCCGCGACCGTCAGTCCGCCGAAGGCGTCCGAGACGAGCGCGACGACCCGGCGCCGCACGCCTTCCGGCAGCGGGCGGTCGAGCACCTCGGCGGCGTCGCCGGCCGCGTCGGCCGGCTCAGCGCCGCTTGCTGGCTCCACAATCCGTCACCCCTACCGTCATTCACCTGTGGGCGGGGCTCCGTCAGGAGTCCGCGCCCGGCCTGTCCACGAGCTCGATCTGGTCCACCGCGTTGCACCACCGGCAGCGGACCGACTCGATGGTCTCATTGACCACCTCGCGCTCCTCGACCTTGGGCTCCCCGGCAAGATCCAGGTGGACGTACTCCACGACCTTCGACGAACGAGTGACGTCGAAACGCGTGAGGTTGCCGCACAGCGTGCAGCGCCACCGGGTGGTGTCGGTCGGCAGGGGAACCGTCATCAGGCCGCTCTCTCCTTCGTAGCTGATTCAATTAAAGCCGCCGTCCGCGTCAATCGGCGGACCGCAGCACGTAACCCTACGGCCTGCCGGTGCTCGGGGAGGGTCCGCTTGGGTCATGCTCGATCGCATGATCGTAAAGTGGCAGGCCCTCCGGGAGGCCGCCCGGGGCCCGGTGGTCGTCCACGCGCTGATCGCGGGCTGCTGCGTGGTGTTCCTGCTCGGCCCGGCCTCGGGGCTCGATCCCTCGTACGGGACGGGCGAGCGGTTAGTGGAGACGGGGACCGCGTACTTCCGGCGCTGGGGCGTGGTCCCGGACGAACTCTTCACCGGCTCGGCGCGGGCCCTGCTGACACCGCTGACCGCCTTGTTCGTGCACGGCAGCTGGCTGCACCTGCTCGGCAACATGCTGTTCCTGTACGTCTTCGGCGTGATGACGCAGGAGCGGATGGGGCGGCCGGAGTTCCTGTCGTTCTACATCTGTACGGGCTACCTGGCGCTGGCGGCGTACGCGGCGGCCAACGCCTCCTCGCCGCAGACGCTGGTGGGTGCGTCCGGCGCGATCTCGGCGGTGCTCGGAGCCTTCCTGTGCCTGTTCCCGCGAGCGCGGGTGACCAGCTTGTTCCCCTTCCTGCTCTTCCTCCCGCTGCGCTTCCCCGCGTGGATGGTCCTGCTGTTCTGGTTCGCCCTCCAGTGGGTGGCCGCGCACCGCGCGGGAAGCGGCCCCGGGGTGGCCTACCTCGCCCACCTGGTGGGCTTCTCGCTCGGCTTCGTCTACGCGTGGGTGCGCTATCGGCGTACGACTAGAGTGAGGCGACCAGCGACGGCCACCGAGGGAGACAGCCAGCCGTGATCACCGCGATCGTGCTCATCAAGACCAGCGTGGACCGCATCCCCGAGATCGCCGAGTCGATCGCCGCGCTGGACAGCGTCAGCGAGGTCTACTCCGTCACGGGGACGTACGACCTGATCGCCCTGGTCCGCGTGGCCCGCCACGAGAACCTGGCGGACATCATCCCGGGCCGCATCAGCAAGATCCCGGGCGTCGAGGCGACGGACACCCACGTGGCGTTCCGCACGTACTCCCAGCACGACCTGGAAGCGGCCTTCGCCATCGGCCTCGACGCCTGACCTCACGCCCGCACGCCCCCCGCACGGAGCGGACGGGGCGCGGCAGGACCCCGGAGCGCGGTCCCGACGGGGTGTCAGACGGCCGGTACGCAGCGGCCTTCCTCGGTGCGGTACTGCCACTTGGCTCCGGAGGTGACCAGTTCCTTCACGGCGCCGACGAAGCGGTCGACGTGCTCGTCCGGGGTGCCGGCGCCGAAGCTGACGCGGATCGCGTTCAGGGAGCGCTCGCCCGGGGCCCCCTCGGGGGCTCCGCATTCGCCCTGCGCCTGCGGCTCGCTGCCCAGCAGGGTGCGGACCAGCGGGTGGGCGCAGAACAGGCCGTCGCGGACGCCGATCCCGTACTCCGCCGACAGCGCCGCCGCGAAGTGCGAGCTGTTCCAGCCGTCCACCACGAAGGAGATGACGCCGACCCGCGGGGCGTCGTCGCCGAAGAGGGACAGGACGCGGACGGCCGGGACCTCCGCCAGGCCGTCCCGGACCTTGGCGATCAGGTGCCGCTCGCGGGCGACGAGGCCGTCGAAGCCCGCCTCGGTCAGGGCCTTGCAGGCCGAGGCGATCGAGTACACGCCGATCACGTTCGGGGAGCCGGCCTCGTGGCGGGCCGCCGTCGTGTGCCACTCGACGTCGACGCCGCCGTCCGCGCGGCGGGCGACCTTGCGGGAGGCGCCGCCGCCGGCCAGGTACGGCTGCGCCTGCTGCAGCCAGTCCGCGCGCCCGGCCAGTACGCCCGAGCCGAACGGCGCGTACAGCTTGTGCCCGGAGAAGGCCACCCAGTCCACGTCCAGCTCCTGCACGGAGACGGGGTGGTGCGGGGCCAGCTGGGCGGCGTCCAGGACGATCCGCGCGCCGTGGGCGTGCGCCGCGGCGGCGAGCTCCTTCACCGGCCACAGCTCACCGGTGACGTTGGACGCGCCGGTGACGCACACCAGCGCCGGGCCGTAGGGGTCGCGCTCCGCCAGCGCCCGCTCCAGGGTCTCCACGGCCTGGACCGGGGTCCGCGGCGCGTTGAGGTACGTGACCTGCGCGTCCCCCCACGGCAGCAGCGAGGCGTGGTGCTCGGTCTCGAAGACGAACACCTGGCAGTCGGCCGGCAGCACGGCGGCGAGCAGGTTCAGCGAGTCGGTGGTGGACCGGGTGAAGATCACCTGATCGGACGGACGGCAGTCGAGGAACTCGGCGACCGTCACGCGGCTCTGCTCGAAGAGGTCCGTGGACAGCTGGGAGAGGTAACCCGCGCCGCGGTGCACGCTGCCGTAGTACGGGGCGTACGCGGCGACGTCGTCCCAGACCCGCTGGAGCGCGGGGGCGCTGGCCGCGTAGTCGAGGGCCGCGTACGTGACCTCGCCGCCCGTGACGAGCGGGACGGTGACGTCCCGGCCGAGGACCGGCAGCGGCTGGGCACAGGCGGGGTCGACGGCGTCGGTGGCGGCGGTGCTGGTGGTGGCGGCGTTCGGGTACGTGGACATGGCGGTATCTCCCGGCAGGACAGGCTGAATGGCTTCGGACGGCCCGTACGCGGAGGCACGCGGCACACGCGTCCCGGAAACGGGTGCGCGGATGCACGGGTGCGGGTGGGTACGGGAGTTGCCTCGACGCGCGGACGACTCAGGACCGCACGGAGGGTGAAGAAGGGGCGGAGTCGCCCTATCGCATTCGCTTGCTCACGGAAAAGCTCCTCGAGGGACCAGGACCCCTGGTGTCGAGGGATCCGCGCTTGCCGCAGGCCTTTCTGCCTGCGACCTGGTCATCACCCGGGGCACCCCGCCACGGAAGGAGGGTTGCCGGACAGCAAGCCGGGGCCAAAACGCTGTCACTCGTGACCTGGTCAGCATCCTGCCACAAGATCCCCCGCGCACAAGACCCCGGTCCGCATGGTGGACCGGGGCCTTGGCCGGAAACGATCAGGTGCCACTCGCCACGTTCACGCGTTGCTGGCCGCCACCCAGCGGTCCAGGGCCGCGCGGGCCGCGCCCGAGTCGATGGACTCGGCCGCACGGGCGACCGCGCTGCGGATCTGGTCCTCCAGGGGGCCCGTGCCCGGGTCCAGGGCCACCAGGGCCGCCGCCGCGTTGAGCAGGACCGCTTCGCGCACCGGGCCGGTCTCGCCGGCCAGCAGCCGACGGGCCACGTCCGCGTTGTACGAGGCGTCCGCGCCCCGCAGCGCCGAGACGTCGACCAGCGGGATGCCGACGTCGCGCGGGTCGAACGACTGCTCGTCCACCCGGCCGTCGCGGACCCACCACACCCGGGAGGTCGCGGTGGTCGTCAGCTCGTCCAGGCCGTCGTCCCCGCGGAACACCAGCGCCGAGGAGCCCCGCTCGGCGAGCACGCCCGCCACGATGGGCGCCACCCGGGGGTCGGCCACACCGGTCGCCTGGGCCCGTACCCGCGCCGGGTTGGTCAGCGGTCCGAGGAAGTTGAACAGGGTCCGGATGCCCAGCTCCTTGCGGGCGGCGGCCACGTGCCGCAGCGCCGGGTGGAACTTCACGGCGAAGCAGAACGTGATGCCGGCCTCCTCCGCGACCCGCACCACCCCGGCGGGGGTCAGGTCCAGGTTGACGCCGAGCTTCTCCAGGACGTCCGAGGACCCGCTCGCGGAGGACGCGGCCCGGTTGCCGTGCTTGACCACCTTGGCACCCGTACCGGCCACGACGATCGCCGACATCGTGGAGATGTTCACCGTCTTGGCCCCGTCGCCGCCGGTGCCGACGATGTCCACCGTCCGGCCCGGCACCTCGATCAGGTTGGCGTGTTCGTACATGCTCCCGACGAGGCCGCTGATCTCCTCGACCGTCTCCCCCTTGGCCCGCAGCGCCACCACGAAGCCCGCGATCTGGGCGTCCGTGGCCTCCCCGCGCATGATCCGGTCCATGGCCCAGGCCGTCTCGTCGGAGCGCAGGTCCTGGCCGGTCAGCAGGGCGTCGAGGATGCCCGGCCAGCCGCGGGCCGCCACGCTGTCGCCGCCTGCCGGGGTCGCAACGTTCATGGTCCGCTCCTGCTGTTGATCGGCCACCCGATGTCGGGGCCCACTCGAATGGGAAGGGGTTCAGCCTATCCAGCCCCGGGGACGGCAAAGAGCCCCGTCCGGACACTGGACGGGGCTCTCGCCGTGGCGACACCAGGACTGACCTGAATCAGTCCCTCAAGCGGGATCAGTGGTGGCCGTGGCCGCTCTGGATCTCCTTGTACTCCTCCACCGTGGGCTTCGGAATCTGGTTGTTCTCGGCGTAGAAGCCCTTGCTGAGCTTCGCGCGGAGCTTCTCCTTGCGGCCGACCTTGCGCTCGACGCCGTTCTCGTCGACCGTCGGGCCGATCTCGACCGGCTTGTACTGCTCGTGCGCGGTCAGCGTGTGCAGCTTGGCCTGCGAGAGCGGCTCGTGGACCTCGACGAACTCACCGTGCGGCAGGCGCTTGATGATGCCGGTCTCGCGACCGTGCAGCACCTTGTCGTGGTCCCGGCGCTGGAGGCCGAGGCAGATGCGCTTGGTGACGATGAACGCGAGGACCGGGACGACGAAGAAGCCGATCCGGACGAACCACGTGATGTTGTTGATCGAGAGGTGGAAGTACTGCGCGAACATGTCGTTTCCACCGCCGATCAGCAGCACGATGTACTCCGCGATCCAGGCGACACCGAAGGCCGTACGGGTCGGGACGTTGCGCGGGCGGTCCAGGATGTGGTGCTCGCGCTTGTCCCCGGTGACCCAGGACTCGATGAACGGCCAGGCGGCGATCGCGCCCAGCACGACCGGGAAGATGACCAGCGGGATGAACACGCCCAGGACGAGCGTGTGGCCCCACAGGTTGATCTCCCAGCCCGGCATGGCACGGATCAGGCCTTCCGGCATGCCCATGTACCAGTCGGGCTGCGCACCGGTGGACACGTGGTCCGGACGGTACGGGCCGAGCGCCCAGATCGGGTTGATCGAGGCGAGCGCCGCGATGGCCGCGATGACACCGAAGACCAGGAAGAAGAAGCCTCCGGCCTTGGCCATGTAGACCGGCAGCAGCGGCATGCCGACGACGTTGTTGTTCGTCTTGCCGGGACCCGCGAACTGGGTGTGCTTGTGGTAGAAGACCAGGATCAGGTGGGCCACCAGCAGGCCCATCATGATGCCGGGCAGCAGCAGGATGTGGATCGAGTAGAACCGCGCGACGAAGTCGCCGCCGGGGAACTCGCCGCCGAAGAGGAAGAACGAGATGTACGTGCCGACGATCGGCACGGACAGGATCGCGCCCTCCATGAAGCGGACACCGGTGCCCGAGAGCAGGTCGTCCGGCAGGGAGTAACCGGTGAAACCGGTGAACATGCCGAGGACCAGCAGCAGGAAGCCGAAGATCCAGTTGACCTCGCGCGGCTTGCGGAACGCGCCGGTGAAGAAGACGCGCATCATGTGCACGACCATGCCGGCGACGAAGATCAGCGCCGCCCAGTGGTGGATCTGCCGGATGAGCAGACCACCGCGGACGTCGAAGCTGATGTCCAGGGTCGAGGCGAAGGCCTCGGACATCTGGACGCCCTGCATCGGCACGTACGAGCCGTGGTACACGACCTCGTTCATGCTCGGGTGGAAGAACAGCGTCAGGTACACACCCGTGAGGATGATGATGATGAAGCTGTAGAGGCAGATCTCACCCAGCATGAAGGACCAGTGGTCCGGGAAGATCTTGCGCATGTTGGACTTGGCCAGGCTGTAGATGCCCAGGCGTCCGTCGGCCCAGTCCGCTACCCGCTCGCCCTTGGAAGGCGCGGAGCGCTTGGTATCAGTGGCAGTGCTCATCCGCGCTCCCAGAATGCAGGACCGACGGGCTCTTCGAAGTCGCCGAGCGCTTCGAGGAAGCCTTCACCGTTCACGCCGATCCGCAGCTGCGGAAGCGCGTGGCCGGCCGGACCGAAGATGACTCGGGCGCCGTCGGAGAGGTCGAAGGTGGACTGGTGGCACGGGCAGAGCACGTGGTGGGTCTGCTGCTCGTACAGGCTGATCGGGCAGCCGACGTGGGTGCAGATCTTCGAGTAGGCCACGATGCCCTCGTGGGACCACTCGAGTTCCTGCTTGTCCTTGATGTCGTCCGGCTTGATGCGGACGATCATCAGGGCGGCCTTGGCGATCTGCGTCTGGAAGTCGTGCTGCTCCTCCTCCAGGCCCTCGGGCCTGGCGAAGGTCAGCGAACCGACCAGCACGTCCTCGGGACGCAGCGGCTCGTTCGTGTTGTCGTTGATGAGCAGCTTGCCCTTGGCCCACACGGTCTTGCGCAGCTTCTCCTCGGGCAGCGGGCCCAGGTCGCGCATGATCATGAGAGCGGACAGCGGCAGCATGGACAGCGCGCCGAGCATGGTGTTGCGGATCAGCGGGCGGCGGGCGATGCCCGACTCGTTCGCGCCGTCGGCGAAGTCCTGCATGACCTTCGCCTTGAGCTCCGGCGGCGCCGCGATCTCGTGGCGCTCGTCGGCGACCTCGACGTCGGACATCAGGGTGCGGGCCCAGTGGACCGCTCCCGCGCCGATGCAGAAGAGGGCGGTGCCCAGGGTCAGACCGAGGGCGAAGTTGAGCCCGCTCACCTTCCCGACCGGGAAGATGTAGACGATCTTGTCGACCGGGATGGTCACGTACGAGACGATGAAGCCGATCGTGGCCAGCATCGACAGCGTGAACAGCATCGCCACGGTGCGCTCGGAGCGCCTCGCGGCCCGCTCGTCGATGTCCTGGATACGGGGCTTGTGGACCGGCAGGCCCGGGTCGGCGAACGGATCGTCCGCGACTGCTACGCCACCGTGGTGCGCGTCGCCCTGCTCGCTCGGCAGGTGCTTCTCTTCGGGAATGTCTTGGCTACTCATGACTTCTTGGCCTTAGCGGTGTGGGCCGCGACCCAGACGGCGACAGCGATCAGCGCACCCAAGCCGAAGATCCAGCCGAACAGACCCTCGGAAACGGGGCCGAGGCCACCGAGCTTCAGGCCGCCAGGGCTGACCGACTGCTCGCCGTTCACGTGCTGGAGGTACGCGATGATGTCCTTCTTCTCCTTCGTCGGCATGGTGCTGTCCGGGAAGGAGGGCATGTTCTGCGGGCCGGTGAGCATGGCCTCGTAGATGTGCTTCGGCTCGACGCCCTCGAGGTTGGGGGCGTACTTGCCGTTCGTCAGCGCGCCGCCTTCGCCGGTGAAGTTGTGGCACTGCGCGCAGTTGTTGCGGAAGAGCTCACCACCCCTGGCGATGTCGGCGCCCGCCGGGTCGTACTGCTTCTCGGTCGGCACGATCGGGCCGGCGCCGAGGGAGGCGATGTAGGCGGCGAGCTGGTCGATCTGCGCCTGGTCGTAGATGACCGGCTTCTTCGGCACCTGCACGCCGGGCTGCTGGGCGGGCATGCGGCCCGTGCTCACCTGGAAGTCGACGGCCGCGGAGCCGACGCCGACCAGGCTGGGGCCGTCAGTGGAACCCTGACCGCCGGTTCCGTGGCAGCTTGCGCAACCCACGGCGTAGAGCTTCTTGCCCTCCTCGATGGCGAGGGACTGGGCGGTTTCATCGGCCTGCGCCTTGCCCGCGGGGGCGAAGGCGGCGTACAGCCCCCCAGTGGCCGCCAGCGCGAGGAGTAGAACGACGACCGCCGCCAGCGGATGGCGTCGTCGTGCGGAGAGCTTTTTCACGGATTACCCCGGTGTCAGGATCTTCTGCGTCGGTGTTTCTGGATGGAGTGCCGGGTCTGGCCCGGTGACGTGTTCGCTACTTGATCAGGTAGATCGTCGCGAAGAGGCCGATCCAGACGACATCGACGAAGTGCCAGTAGTAGGACACGACGATGGCCGACGTGGCCTGTTCGTGGGTGAACCTCTTGGCCGCGTACGTCCGGCCGAGGACCAGCAGGAAGGCGATGAGACCGCCCGTCACGTGCAGACCGTGGAAGCCGGTGGTCAGGTAGAACACCGAGCCGTACGGACCTGACTTGAGAGACATGCCCTCGTGCTTGACCAGCTCGGTGTACTCGAACACCTGGCCGCCAATGAAGATCGCACCCATGACGAATGTGATCATGAACCACGACCGGAGCTTCTTCACGTCACCGCGCTCGGCTGCGAATACGCCGAGCTGGCAGGTGAGGGAGGAAAGCACCAGGATCGTCGTGTTCGTCGCCGAGAAGGGCAGATTCAAGGCCGAAGCCTGCTCTGACCAGTACTCGGCACCTGTCACGGATCGCAGGGTGAAGTACATCGCGAAGAGGGCCGCGAAGAACATCAGCTCGGAACTCAACCAGATGATGGTTCCGACGCTGACGAGGTTCGGCCGGTTGACCGTCGGGTGCGCGTGCCCGGTATCTACTGTCGTTGCTGTCGCCACGACCGACATTATGTCGGTCGCTTATCCCGCCCTCACCCCGGGGGGTGCCGTTCGGAGTGTCAGGGGCGTGTGCAAGGCCCGAACGGCCCATCAGATCGGCCCCGGGACCTTCATCGGCGAGGCTGTCCGAACCGATGTTGACACCGGGTCGGACGGAGTAGCATCCCGCGCAACATCAACGTGATTCACGGCACCGTGGAGGAACGAAATGCGGTCGACTGCACGGGTTCTGGTCTACAGCGACGACGCGAGCACCCGCGAGCAGGTGCGGCTGGCGGCCGGGCGCAGGCCGGCCGCGGACCTGCCGCCGGTCGAGTTCGTGGAATGCGCCACGCTCCCGGCCGTCCTGAGCGAGCTGGACGCGGGCGGGATCGACGCGTGCGTACTGGACGGCGAGGCGGTTCCGGCCGGCGGCATGGGCGTGTGCCGGCAGATCAAGGACGAGATCTTCCAATGCCCGCCGGTACTGCTGCTGATGGGGCGCCCGCAGGACGCCTGGCTCGCCACCTGGAGCCGCGCGGACGCGGCGGTGACCCTTCCGGTCGACCCGGTGGAGTTCGCGGACGCCCTGGCGGGCCTGGTGCGTTCCCGGCTGTCGTCGGCCGCCTGACGCGCGGCCGCCGCCGGCGCGCCGGAATCCGTACGTACGGGCTCCGGCGCGCCGGTGCGGGGTCCTGCGGGGCCCGTCCGGCCCGGATCGCGGGCCGGGCCGGACGGGGCTCAGACCTGCGGGCGCAGCCGGGCCTGGTCGATCGGACTGCGGCCTTCCTGGGTGCCCTTGAGGAGGGCGCTGCCGTCGCGCCACTCCTTCCAGTCCAGGTTCCAGTCGCCGAAGCCGTTGCCGAAGGGCTCCATGTCGTCGCCGATACTGTTGATCACCCGGATGATGTCGCCCTCGGTGATGTTCTCGTAGAACCAGGCGGCGTTGCCCGTGCTCATGCCGGTGCAGCCGTGGCTGACGTTCTCGGAGCCCTGCGAGTCCACGGACCACGGCGCGGCGTGCACGTATTCACCACTCCAGGTGACACGGGTCGCGTAGTAGACGGGCAGGTTGTAGTACTCGCTGCCGCCGATGCCGACGGTGTCGCCGCGCATCTGGACGAAGTACTGCTTGCCGAGCACCACCTTGACCCCGTTGCGGGTGGAGAAGCCCGGCTTTCCGGTGGTCACCGGAATGGTGTTGATCACTTCTCCGTTGCGCTCGAACGTGAGGTAGTGCGCGGACGCGTCCGTGGTGACCTCGACGCGGTCCCCGATCTCCAGCGTCAGCGGCTTGGCCGCGGCCCCGTGGAGCTCGTCGGAGATCTTGATGCCCTCCAGGCTGCTCCGTACGGAGACGGTGGAGTGCGCGGGCCAGTAATCCTTCGGGCGGAAGTGCAGGTGCTTGTCGTCCACCCAGTGCCAGGCGCCCTCGACGCCCGACGGCGTGGAGACGACCAGGCCCCGCTCCACGATCGCCCGGGCGGCCTTGTCCGTGATGGGCTCGTTGAGTTCGGCCGTGAGGGGCTGTCCGACGCCGTACTTGCCCTCGTCCGGCCCGAATTCGACCTTGAGGACCTTATCGGCCGGAGTGGTCTCGAACGTCAGCCTGCGCTGCCCCGGAGCGCCGCGCTCGTCCTCGGTGTTCACCAGCACCGTGTAGTGGACACCGGCGGCCATCGGGACGGTGCTGTGCCAGCGGTCGCCCTTGGCGCTCAGCTCGCCCGCGAGACGACGCCCCTGGGCGTCCACGGCGGACACGTCGGTGATCCGGCTGCCGCCGGTGCCCTTGGCGGTGATCTCCAAGGGCTTCTCGGGGTCGACGGGCCGCCCGCCCGGCGGCTGGTTGAAGACGACCTGGTCGCCCGCGTCGTACGGGCGGGCTGACAGCGGGTTGTCTCCGGGCCCGCAAGCGGTGGCGCCGGCCCCGAGGGACGCCACCAGCACGGAGCAGCTGAGTACCGTCCAAAGACGCGGTGAGTGCTTCATGGAGCCCACGCTATGAAGGTATGACCATTGCTGCGCGCGGGGTGACTGCAAACGAGGGGCCCGGACTCCTCCATTGGAGGTGTCCGGGCCCCAGGTCTTGTCTCGGTGCTGCGGTGCTGCGGTCCTACTGGTTCTGGTTCTCACCGCGGTAGTACTCGTACACCCAGCCCCACAGGCCGATCATGATGATCGGGGCCGAGAAGTACATGAGCCACCAGCCGAAGATGACGCCCATGAACGCGAGCGCACCGCCGATGCCCAGCGAGAGCGGCTGCCAGCTGTGCGGGGAGAAGAACCCCAGCTCGCCCGCCTCGTCGGCGACGTCGGCCTCCAGGTTGTCCTGGGCCATCTCGTCCACGCGCTTGGCCGTGAAGGCCAGGTAGTAGCCGATCATGACGCTCAGGCCGAAGGCCAGGAAGAGCGCGGTGGTTCCGACGGGCTCCTTCGACCACACGCCGTACACGACGGCCATGATCAGGATGAAGAAGGAGAGCCAGAGGAACATCTTGCCCTGGATCTTCACTTGCCGGCCTCCTTGCCACCCGCGACGGCCTTGGGGGCCACGCCGTGGTCCTCGAGGTGGTCGAGGGCTGCGATCTCAGGGTGGTGCAGGTCGAACGCCGGCGACTCGGAACGGATCCGCGGCAGGGTGAGGAAGTTGTGCCGCGGCGGCGGACAGGACGTCGCCCACTCGAGCGAACGGCCGTAGCCCCACGGGTCGTCGACCTCGACCTTCTTGCCGTACTTCGCCGTCTTCCAGACGTTGTACATGAACGGCAGCATCGACATGCCCAGCAGGAACGAGCTGATCGTCGAGATCGTGTTCAGGGCGGTGAAACCGTCGGCCGCGAGGTAGTCCGCGTAACGGCGCGGCATGCCCTCGGCGCCCAGCCAGTGCTGCACCAGGAACGTGCCGTGGAAGCCGATGAACAGCGTCCAGAAGGTCATCTTGCCGAGGCGCTCGTCCAGCATCTTGCCCGTGAACTTCGGCCACCAGAAGTGGAAGCCGGCGAACATCGCGAACACCACGGTGCCGAAGACGACGTAGTGGAAGTGGGCGACGACGAAGTACGAGTCGGAGACGTGGAAGTCCATCGGGGGCGAGGCCAGGATGACGCCGGTCAGACCACCGAAGGTGAAGGTGACCAGGAAGCCGATCGTCCAGAGCATCGGGGTCTCGAAGGACAGCGAGCCCTTCCACATGGTGCCGATCCAGTTGAAGAACTTCACACCGGTCGGGACCGCGATCAGGAAGGTCATGAAGGAGAAGAACGGCAGCAGCACACCGCCGGTGACGTACATGTGGTGGGCCCACACGGTCACGGAGAGGCCGGCGATCGCGATCGTCGCCGCGATCAGGCCGATGTAACCGAACATCGGCTTGCGGGAGAAGACCGGGATGATCTCGGAGACGATTCCGAAGAATGGCAACGCGATGATGTACACCTCTGGATGTCCGAAGAACCAGAAGAGGTGTTGCCAGAGCAATGCGCCGCCGTTCGAGGCGTCGAATACGTGGGCGCCGAACTTGCGGTCCGCCTCCAGGGCGAAGAGCGCGGCGGCCAGCACCGGGAAGGCGAGCAGGACCAGGACACCGGTCAGCAGCACGTTCCAGGTGAAGATCGGCATGCGGAACATCGTCATGCCGGGAGCGCGCATGCAGATGATCGTGGTGATGAAGTTGACCGAGCCGAGGATCGTGCCGAAGCCGGAGAAGGCCAGACCCATGATCCACATGTCGGCGCCGATGCCCGGCGAGCGGACCGCGTCCGACAGCGGGGAGTAGGCGAACCAGCCGAAGTCGGCGGCGCCGTTCGGCGTCACGAAGCCGGCCACCGCGATGGTCGAGCCGAAGAGGTACAGCCAGTACGCGAACATGTTCAGCCGCGGGAACGCCACGTCGGGCGCGCCGATCTGCAGCGGCATGATCCAGTTCGCGAAGCCCGCGAAGAGCGGGGTGGCGAACATCAGCAGCATGATCGTGCCATGCATGGTGAACGCCTGGTTGAACTGCTCGTTCGACATGATCTGCGTGCCCGGACGAGCCAGCTCGGCGCGCATGAGGAGCGCCAGCACGCCGCCGATGATGAAGAACACGAACGAGGTGACCAGGTACATCGTGCCGATGGTCTTGTGGTCGGTAGTGGTCATCCACTTCACGACGACATTGCCCGGCTGCTTGCGCCGCACCGGCAGCTCGTTTTCATACGAGTCGGCGGCGGCACCCTGAGATTCGTTGAGGATGCTCACAGTTTGTTCGTCTCCGCATTCCGGGCCGGGTCAGTCTGCTTGATGCCGGCCGGGAGGAAGCCGGTCTGCCCCTTCTCGGCCAGTTCCTTGAGGTGCGCCCGGTAGACCTCGGGCGAGACGACCTTGACGTTGAAGAGCATCCGGGAGTGGTCGACGCCGCAGAGCTCGGCGCACTTGCCCACGAAGGTGCCCTCCTGGGACGGGGTGACCTCGAAGACGTTGGTGTGGCCCGGGATGACGTCCTGCTTGAACAGGAAGGGGACCACCCAGAAGGAGTGGATGACGTCGTTCGACGACAGGATGAAACGGACCTTCTCACCCTTGGGCAGCCAGAGCGTGGGGCCGGGGTTGCCGGTCTCCAGGTTCCGGTCGCCGGGAACGCCCTTCTCGTAGACGCCTTCGGCGCCCGCGGGGAATTCCTTGGTGAAGCGGTCCGGGATGTTGGCGAGCTCCTTGGGAACGTCGCCCGCCTTCGGGGTCGCCGCATCGCCGTCGACGTTCTCGACGTAGTTGAAGCCCCAGCTCCACTGGAAGCCGATCACGTTGATCGTGTGAGCCGGCTTCGGGGTGAGGGCGAGCAGCTTCGACTCGTCACGCGCGGTGAAGTAGAAGAGCACCGAGACGATGATGAGCGGAACCACGGTGTACAGCGCCTCGATGGGCATGTTGTACCGGGTCTGCGGGGGGACCTCCACCTTCGTCCGGCTGCGCCGGTGGAAGATGATGCTCCAGATGATCAGGCCCCAGACCAGGATGCCCGTGATGAGGGCAGCTGCCCACGACCCCTGCCACAGGGACAGGATGCGAGGCGCCTCCTCCGTGACCGGATAGGGCATTCCGAGCCGGGGGAAGTCTTGCCAGTTGTACGAGCAACCAGTGGCGGTCGCCAGGACCGCGCCCGCAGTCAGCGCCTGCAGCAGCTTCCGCCGCATCGGGCGCCGCGGCGAGCGGTCGGAGCCGTAGGGACTCACGTAGCGCCTTCCCGAGAGTCTCGGCCCGCGCGGCCGGCCGCGGCCGTATTCGGGTCGGTCGCCGGCCCTGACGCAGGCAGGGGTTTGGATGTTTATGCGGACCAAACCCTACTGGACGCTATTTGGGGTCGCGCGGGGAGGGTGCCCAACGCGCCGCTACTGCCCCCGAAGGGATGGATCCGCCGTACGGGGGACGGCCCAGCACCCCCTGAATGGCGGCCTCCGGGGGGCATCTGACGACCCCTGACCTCGAACGTACCCGGCCGCCGGTTAGCGTGCCCGTATGCCGTACTTCGACACCGCGTCCGCCGCTCCCCTGCACCCCGTGGCCCGGCAGGCGTTGCAGGCCTCCCTGGACGAGGGCTGGGCGGACCCCGCCCGGCTCTACCGGGAGGGCCGGCGCGCCCGGCTGCTGCTGGACGCGGCCAGGGAGGCGGCGGCGGAGGCCGTGGGCTGTCGCCCCGACGAGCTCGTGTTCACTCCTTCGGGGACGCACGCGGTTCACACCGGGGTGGCGGGGGCGCTCGCCGGGCGCCGGCGCGTCGGCGGTCATCTGGTCGTATCGGCGGTCGAACACAGTTCTGTACTCCACGCGGCGGCGGCGCACGAGGCCGCCGGCGGGACGGTGACCCAGGTCCCGGTGGACCGCGCGGGCGCGGTCTCCCCCGCCGGATACGCCTCCGTACTGGACGCGTCGACGGCCCTGGCCTGCCTCCAGTCGGCCAACCACGAGGTGGGCACGGTCCAGCCGGTGGCGGAGGTGGCCGAGGTCTGCGCGGCGGCCGGGGTGCCGCTGCTCGTGGACGCGGCGCAGTCGCTGGGCTGGGGCCCGGTGGAGGGCGGCTGGTCGGTGCTCACCGCGAGTGCGCACAAATGGGGCGGTCCGGCGGGGGTCGGGCTGCTGGCGGTCCGCAAGGGCGTCCGCTTCTCGCCCCAATTCCCCGCCGACGAGAGGGAGTCGGGCCGCTCCCCCGGCTTCGTGAACCTCCCGGCCGTCGTGGCGGCGGCGGCCTCGCTGCGGGCCGTACGGGCCGAGGCCGACGCGGAGGCGGCCCGGCTGCGGATCCTGGTGGACCGCATCCGGCGGCGCGTGGCCCGGCTGGTGCCGGACGTGGAGGTGGTCGGGGATCCGGAGCGGCGGCTGCCGCACCTGGTCACGTTCTCCTGCCTGTACGTCGACGGCGAGACGCTGCTGCACGAGTTGGACCGGGCGGGCTATTCCGTCTCCTCCGGCTCCTCGTGCACCAGCTCCACGCTGACCCCGAGTCACGTGCTGCGGGCGATGGGCGTGCTGTCGGAGGGGAACGTACGGGTCTCCCTGCCGCCGGGGACGACGGCGCAGGAGGTGAACGGCTTCCTGGAGGTGCTGCCGGGGGTGGTGGCCGGGGTCCGCGCCACGCTCGGCGTAGCGGAACCGGCCGCCGCGGCGCCGGTGTCGGACGCTCTGGCGTCGGACTCGCTGGCGTCGGACTCGCTGGAGATCGACGCCCTGGGCCTGCGCTGCCCGCAGCCGGTGATCGAGCTGGCCCGCGCCATCGGCACGGTCCCGATCGGCGGCACCGTCACCGTCCTCTCGGACGACGAGGTGGCCCGCCTGGACATCCCGGCCTGGTGCACGATGCGCGGCCACACGTACCTGGGCGAAGCCCCGCGCCCGGCGGGGGTCGCGTACACGGTCCGCCGCCGGGTGTGACCCCGGCGGGGCTGGATCCAGCCCCGCCTGAGCGTGCGGCGTGCGCGGGGGCTACGCCGCCAGGTGGGCGCGAACCTCGGACGCCGCGTCCTCGCCGTAGGCCTTCGCGAAGCGCTCCATGAAGTGCGCCCGCGCCAGGGTGTACTCCTGCGTGCCCAGGGTCTCGATCACGAGGGTGGCCAGCATGCAGCCGACCTGCGCCGCCCGCTCCAGGCCCACGCCCCAGCCGAGACCGGTCAGGAACCCGGCACGGAACGCGTCGCCGACGCCCGTCGGGTCCACCTTCGCCGTCTCGTCCGGGCAGCCGACCACGATCGGCTCCTCGCCGACCCGCTCGATCCGCACGCCGCGCGAGCCCAGCGTGGTCACGCGCGTGCCGACCTTGCCCAGGATCTCCTCGTCGCTCCAGCCGGACTTCGACTCGATCAGGCCCTTCTCGTACTCGTTCGAGAAGAGGTACGTCGCGCCCTCCATCAGCGTGCGGATGTTCTCGCCGTCCATCCGGGCGATCTGCTGCGAGAAGTCCGCCGCGAACGGGATCCCCCGCGTCCGGCACTCCTCCGTGTGGCGCAGCATCGCCTCGGGGTCGTCGGCGCCGATGAGGACGAGGTCGAGCCCGCCCACCCGGTCCGCGACCGCCTTCAGCTCGATCAGGCGGGCCTCGCTCATCGCGCCCGTGTAGAAGGAGCCGATCTGGTTGTGGTCGGCGTCCGTGGTGCACACGAAGCGCGCGGTGTGCAGCACCTCGGAGATCCGCACGGACTCCGTGTCGACGCCGTGCCGGTCCAGCCACGCGCGGTACTCGTCGAAGTCGTACCCGGCCGCGCCGACCAGGATCGGGCGGGTGCCGAGCTGGCCCATGCCGAAGCAGATGTTCGGGCCGACGCCGCCCCGGCGCACGTCGAGGTTGTCGACGAGGAAGGAGAGGGAGACCGTGTGCAGCTGGTCCGCGACGAGCTGGTCGGCGAAGCGGCCGGGGAAGGTCATGAGGTGGTCGGTGGCGATGGAGCCGGTGACTGCGATACGCACGGCGTGGACGCTCCTGCGGAGGACGGCGAGGGGGACAGTCAAAACTACCCGGTCGCTGCCCGGGCGCCGACCGCATGAAACTACCCCGTAGTAGGTCTTTCTTCGCCCGCCGCGCCGTGCCTACCGTGCCCCCATGACCTACACCGATGGTTTCGGGTACATGGGTATGCCCAAGGAGGGCGCCGAAAAGGGCGCCGCCGACACGCGGCCCGGGTTCGCACGGCTGCTGGGCGATTGCGCCAGGATGGCTCCGCACTGGGCGGTCCCGGCGGACCCCCGGCCGGACCGCGTGGCGCCCTCGCAGATCCACGGGATCAGCGTCCCGCCGGCCTCGGCCCGCCTGATCGCCTCGACGGCCGAGTACGGGGACTAGCGGCCGGCCGGCGAGGGACCGGGGAACCGGTTCGCCGTCTGTTCCGTCACAGCCGCATCAGCCACTGCGGCGAGGGCGAAGGAGCAAGCGGTGACCAGCGAACAACCCGACACATCACGCGGCACACGGCGGCGGCCGGCCTGGGCCATCGGCTCGATCGCGGCCGCCGTCCTGCTCGCGGGCGGCGGTACGGCGTACTGGGCGTCGGCGGCCCCGGGCGACGGCAAGCAGGGCATCCGTACGGCTGACAGCGCGGCCTCGGCACCCCGCGTCGCGCCGAGCCCCTCCGGGCCGGGCATCGCCCCCGGCGAGCCGGACCCGCACGGCAGCGGGGTGACGTACCGGGCCGACGTGAAGCTTCCGGACGCCCCGGCGACCGCGCCCTCCTTCGCCGCGACCGGCGAGGTCGGCTCGGAGGAGGCGGCGCGGCTGGCGGCGGCCCTGGGCATCCCGGGCGCCCCGCGGCTCACCGGGGAGACCTGGCAGGCCGGGGAGGGCGCCGACGGCTCCGGACCCCGGCTCACGGTGAACCACAAGGCCCCCGGGACCTGGAACTTCTCCCGTTTCCAGGGGACGGGCGGCGCCGGCGACGACTGCAAGCGCGGCAAGGACACCTGCGGCCCGGCCACCCTCCCCCAGGCTGCCGGTGCGGACGGTGCGGACGGCAAGGCCGGGGCGGCCGGGACGGACGCCAAGGGCGGGACCCCGGTGAGCGAGGAGGCCGCCAAGGCCGCCGCCGCCCCGGTGCTCGCGGCGCTCGGCCAGAGCGGGGCCAAGCTGGACGCCCGGCTCACGCAGGGCTCCGTACGCGTGGTGACGGCCGACCCGGTGATCGACGGGCTGCCCACCCAGGGCTGGGCCACGAAGGTCAGCGTGGGCGCGGACTCCCAGGTGGTGGCGGGCAGCGGTGAGCTGAAGGCCCCCGTACGCGCCGCCGAGCAGCCGGTGGTCGGGGCCGTCGAGGCGCTGGCCCGGCTGAACCGGTCCTCGGCCGGATCCGGCGGTACGGACCCGGGGCCCAGCGGCTGCGCGACCTCGGTCCCGCTGACCCCGGACACCCCGGTCGGCCCCGGGGACACCCCTCCCTGCAACCCGGAGCCGCGGCCGATGAAGCCGCCGCGGACCGAGACCGTGAAGGGGGCGGTGCTCGGGCTGGCCCCGGGGACCGTGGACGGGGCGCGCGGCCTGGTGCCGGCCTGGCTGTTCGAGGTGGCGGGCAGCAACGGCGGGCCGGGGCGCACGGTGGTCCAGCCGGCCGGTGAGAACGCCCGGGCCGTGCCGTCGGCCCCCAAGGGCGGGCGGACCGTGCCCGGCGTCTCGTACAACGAGGCCGACCGGAAGCTGACCGTGAACTTCTGGGGCGGGGTGTGCAGCACGTACGCCCTGGAGGCGCGGGAGGAGGCCGGTTCGGTCTCGGTGAGGATCACCGACACCCCGAACGAGCCGGGCCGGGCCTGCATCATGCTCGCCCAGGACATGACGGTGTCGACGACGCTCCAGCAGCCGCTGGGCGAGCGCAAGGTGATCGACGCGACGACGGGCAAGCCGCTCCCCCGGCAGTAGCCCGTCCCGCACGACGGGAGGCCCCCGGCACCGATGGTGCCGGGGGCCTCCCGTGTGTCCGTACTCGCTACAGGCTTAGCTGAAGGAGTCGCCGCAGGCGCAGGAGCCGGTGGCGTTGGGGTTGTCGATCGTGAAGCCCTGCTTCTCGATGGTGTCGACGAAGTCGATCGAGGCACCGTGCAGGTACGGGGAGCTCATCCGGTCCGTGACGACCTTCACGCCGTCGAAGTCCTTGACGACGTCGCCGTCCAGGGAGCGCTCGTCGAAGAAGAGCTGGTAGCGCAGGCCGGAGCAGCCGCCGGGCTGGACGGCGACGCGGAGCGCCAGGTCATCGCGGCCTTCCTGCTCCAGCAGGGTCCTGACCTTCTCGGCGGCGGCGTCGGACAGGAGGATGCCGTCGCTCACAGTGGTCTTGTCGTCCTGTACGGACATCTGCATTCACTCCCGAAGTGGGCGGCTCCCCACCCAAGGCAGGGAAACGTCGGACTCTTGCCGTCGATGGCAACGAGCGGGGCCGCGGATTCATTCCGGACCCGACGCATGTTTCATATTCATGCTCGCACACCGTCGCGCGGAGGTGGACCTGACGGACCGCGGGGTTCATCCCGGGCGAATTCGTCACATCGACACTATCGGCATCGTCAAAGTGACGTGAAGCGGCTATCATAGATAGCGTCAAATAGACGAGAAGTCGAAGCCCTGCTTCAGAAGTTCCCTAGTCGCAGAACAGAAAGGGTGCGTGTCGTGACCACCGCCCAGCCTTTGGACGTCCAGCCGACGCCCCTTGCCCTGCTGCTGCTCGGCCGTGAGGCCGATCCCAAGAGCGAGCGCGGGGTGGAGTGCCCCGGCGACCTGCCCTCGCCGTCGGACCCGGACCTGGTGGCCCGCGCCCGCGCGGCCAAGGAGAAGCTCGGGGACAAGGTCTTCATCCTCGGCCACCACTACCAGCGTGACGAGGTGATCGAGTTCGCCGACGTCACCGGCGACTCCTTCAAGCTGGCCAAGGACGCGGCCGCCAAGCCGGAGGCCGAGTACATCGTCTTCTGCGGCGTCCACTTCATGGCGGAGTCCGCGGACATCCTGACCTCGGACGACCAGAAGGTCGTCCTGCCGGACCTGGCCGCCGGCTGCTCGATGGCCGACATGGCCACCGCCGAGCAGGTCGCCGAGTGCTGGGACGTGCTCACCGAGGCCGGCATAGCCGGTGCGACGGTCCCCGTCTCGTACATGAACTCCTCCGCCGACATCAAGGCGTTCACCGGCAAGCACGGCGGCACGATCTGCACCTCGTCCAACGCGAAGAAGGCCCTGGAGTGGGCCTTCGAGCAGGGCGAGAAGGTGCTGTTCCTGCCGGACCAGCACCTGGGCCGCAACACCGCCGTCCGCGACATGGGCATGTCCCTGGACGACTGCGTGCTCTACAACCCGCACAAGCCGAACGGCGGCCTGACCGCCCAGCAGCTGCGCGACGCCAAGATGATCCTGTGGCGCGGCCACTGCTCCGTGCACGGCCGGTTCTCGGTCGACTCGGTCAACGACGTGCGCGCCCGCATCCCCGGCGTGAACGTCCTCGTCCACCCCGAGTGCAAGCACGAGGTCGTCGCGGCCGCGGACTACGTCGGCTCGACGGAGTACATCATCAAGGCGCTGGAGGCGGCCCCGGCCGGCTCCAAGTGGGCCATCGGCACCGAGCTGAACCTCGTCCGCCGCCTGGCGAATCGTTTCGCGGCCGAGGACAAGGAGGTCGTCTTCCTCGACAAGACGGTCTGCTTCTGCTCGACGATGAACCGCATCGACCTCCCCCACCTGGTGTGGACCCTGGAGTCCCTGGCCGAGGGCACCCTCGTCAACCAGATCCAGGTCGACAAGGAGACGGAGAGCTTCGCGAAGCTCGCCCTGGAGCGCATGCTCGCCCTCCCGTAGCCGTCCCCGCCCGTACGCCCGAAGGGCCGCCCCTCCCCGACCGGGGAGGGGCGGCCCTTCGGCGTTCACCGGAGCGCGTTCACCGGACCGTGCGTCAGACCCGGACCGGGGACTCCTCGTCCGAGGACTCGTCCGGGGCCGGGACCACCGTCAGGCGGGCCGTGCGCTTGGCCTCGTGCTTCGCGCGGCGGCGCTCCTTGCGGAGCTCGATCATCGTGTACAGCGTCGGCACCAGGAGCAGCGTCAGCAGGGTCGAGCTGACCAGGCCGCCGATCACGACCACCGCGAGCGGCTGCGAGATGAACCCGCCCTCGCCGGTGACGCCGAGCGCCATCGGCAGCAGCGCGAAGATCGTCGCGAGGGCCGTCATGAGGATCGGGCGCAGGCGGTGCCGGCCGCCCTCGATGACGGCCTCGACGACGCCGAGGCCCTGGGCGCGGTACTGGTTGACCAGGTCGATCAGGACGATCGCGTTGGTCACGACGATGCCGATGAGCATCAGCATGCCGATCATCGCCGGGACGCCCAGCGGGGTGCCGGTCACCAGCAGCAGGCCGAGCGCGCCGGTCGCCGCGAACGGGATCGACACCAGCAGGATCAGCGGCTGGCTCAGCGACCGGAACGTGGCCACGAGCAGCATGAACACGATGGCGACGGCCGCGGCCATGGCCAGGCCCAGGTTGGCGAACGCGTCGTCCTGGTCGGCGGAGACGCCGCCGATGGTGGCCGTGGCCCCCTCGGGCAGGTCCAGTGCGCTGATCTTCGTCTGGAGCGCGGCGCCGATCGCGCCGGTGTTGTCGCCGACCGGCTTCGCGGTGACGGTGGCGGCGCGGGCGCCGTCGATCCGGGTCATCGAGACCGGGCCGGGGACCTCCTTGACCTCGGCGATGTCGCCGAGCTTGACCGGGCCGACGGGGAGCGCCTGCAGTTCGGCCAGGGTGGTGGCCGGGTGCGCGGACTTGATGACGATGTCCCGCTCGGTGTTGTCCAGTACGGCCTTGCCCGCCGGGTTGCCCCGTACGGCCTGGGCGACGACCGCGCCGAGGGCGGCCTGGTTCAGGCCCGCCTCGGCGGCCTTCGGGGTGGCGGTCACCGAGATCCGGGGCACGGACTGGGAGAGGTCGCTCTGTACGTCGGTGACGTCGTCGAGCGTGGCCACCTCGGCCCGGACCTGCTCGGCGGCCTTGGCGAGGACGTCCGCGTCGCCCGCCTTGACGACCACGCTCAGGTTCTGGCTGCCGAAGCCGCCGCCCGCCGAGATGCTGGTGTCGCCGATGCCGTCGAGCTTGCCGAGCGCGTCCTCGATGCGCTTCTTGACGCCCTCGGAGTCGCCGGAGTCCTCCAGGGTGACCTGGTACGAGGCCTGGTTGGAGCCCGTACCGCCGCCGAAGGCGGCCAGGAAGCCGGAGGAGCCGACGGTGACCTGGTAGTCCTTGACGCCCTCGATCCCGGTCAGGGCCTTCTCGACCCTCTGGCTCGCCGCGTCGGAGGCGGCCAGCGAGGTGCCCGGGGGCAGCTGCTGCTTGACGGTGAGGACGCTCTGCTCGCCCTGGTCGAAGAAGTTGGTCTTCAGCAGGGGCGCCATCCCGAAGGTGGCGATGAGGACGACGACCGCGACGACGAGGGTGGCGATCCGGCGGCGGGTGACCAGGCCCAGGGCCCGTACGTAGAAGCGCTGGAGGCGGCTCTTCGCCTCCTTCTCCTCGGCCTCGCGCCGTGCCTTCTCCGGATTCTCGGCAGCGCCCTCGGGCGCGCGCAGGAACCAGTACGAGAGCACGGGAACGACCGTCAGGGAGACGATCAGCGAGGCCAGCAGGGCCGCGGCGACGGTGAGGGAGAACGGGCCGAAGAACTCGCCGACCATGCCGCCGACGAAGGCGATCGGCAGGAAGACGGCGACGGTGGTGAGCGTGGAGGAGGTGACCGCGCCGGCGACCTCCTTGACCGCGGCGATGATCGCGGCCTCGCGCTCCTCGCCGTAGCCGAGGTGGCGCTTGATGTTCTCCAGGACCACGATCGAGTCGTCGACGACGCGGCCGATGGCGATGGTGAGGGCGCCCAGGGTCAGCATGTTGAGCGACAGGTCGCGGGTCCACAGCACGATCAGCGCGAGGACCACGGACAGCGGGATGGAGACCGCGGTGACCAGCGTCGAGCGCAGCGAGGCCAGGAAGACCAGGATCACGATCACCGCGAAGAGCAGACCGAGCAGGCCCTCGGTGGTGAGGCTGGAGATGGACTTGGCGACGGGCGGGCCCTGGTCGCTGACGACGGTCAGCTCGGCGCCGGCGCCGAGCGCGGAGCGCAGCTCGGGCAGCTTGTCCTGGACGGCGTCGGAGATCGCGACGGCGCTGCCGTCCTTGTCCATGGTGAGGACGAGGGCGAGGCTGGGCTTGCCGTTGGTGCGGGTGACGGAGACGGCCTTGGCGGGCTCCTGCGTGACGGTGGCCACGTCGCCCAGGCGCACGGCCGGCTTGCCGGGGCCGGCGCTCAGGCGCAGGTCCTGGAGCTGGGCGAGGGAGGTGTAGCCGCCGCCGACGCGGACGGTCCGGTTCTTGCCGGCCTCGTCGAAGGAGCCGGCGGGGATGGTCGCGCCGCCCGCCTGGAGGCCCTGGGCGAGGGAGGCGCCGTCGAGGCCGGCCGCCGCGAGTTTGGCGTTGTCGGGGGTGACGGCGACCTGGAGGTCCTGGACCCCGTCGACGCTGACCTGGCCGACGCCCTTGATGTCCTCGAGGACGGGGACGACGGAGCGGTTCAGCTGGTCGGCGAGCGCCTGCTGGTCCTTGTCCGAGGTGACGGCGAGGACGACGGTGGGGATGTCGTCGGTGGAGCCGGCCACGACCTGCGGGTCCACCTCGGCGGGCAGCCGTACGCGGGCCCGGTTCACGGCCTGCTGGACGTCGGCGACGAGCTGCTTGGTGCCGCTGTCGCCGTAGTCGAACTTGGCCATGATGAGGGCGTTGCCCTCGCTGGCGGTGGAGGTGATGCCGGTGATGCCGTCGACGCCCTTGAGGGTGGCCTCGATCGGCTCGATGACCTGCTTCTCCACCACGTCGGGCGAGGCGCCCTGGTACGGCGCGAGCACGGACACCATCGGCAGTTCGATGGACGGCAGCAGCTGCTGCTTGAGCTGCGGGATGGCTATGGCGCCGAAGAGCAGTGCGGTGATCGACACGAGGCCGATCAGCGCTCTTTGGGCCAGGCTGAAGCGGGACAGCCAGGACATGGGTGTGGGATCTCTCTGCAGTGGCGTGCGCGGGGCTGGGCCGGAAGGCCGCGGGCCTTCAGCCTTCCGTACGCCGGGCGGTGCTGCGTCGCCCCCAGGTCCCGCGTCTTTATGCGCCGCATACCGCGGCCGCAGTACGCGGCCGTACTCCACGGCTCCGCGCGCGGCCGTGCTCCCGGAACCCGTGCGCGGACACTGCCTAGTCGGCCCGGGGCCGGACCAGTCCCGATTCGTAGGCGATGACGACCAGTTGGGCCCGGTCGCGGGCGCCCAGCTTGGCCATGGCCCGGTTCACATGGGTCTTGACGGTGAGCGGGCTGACTTCGAGCCGTCCGGCGATCTCGTCGTTGGACAGGCCCGCGGCGACGTGGACGAGCACCTCTCGCTCGCGGACGGTCAGCGCGGCGAGCCGTTCGGCGTGCGCGGCGGGGGCGCCGGGGTCGGCGCCGCCGCCCTGGGCGAGGAAGGTGGCGATGAGCCCTTTGGTGGCGGCCGGGGAGAGCAGCGCCTCCCCGGCGGCGGCGACGCGGATGGCGTTGAGGAGTTCGTCGGGCTCGGCGCCCTTGCCGAGGAAGCCGGAGGCGCCGGCCCGCAGGGACTGGACGACGTACTCGTCGACCTCGAAGGTCGTCAGCATGACCACGCGGACGGTGGCGAGTTCGGGGTCGGCGCTGATCATGCGGGTGGCGGCGAGCCCGTCCGTGCCGGGCATCCGGATGTCCATGAGGACCACGTCGGGCCGGGTTTCCCGGGCCAGCGCGCAGGCCTGGGCCCCGTCGGAGGCCTCGCCGACGACCTCCATGTCGGGCTCGGAGTCGACCAGCACCTTGAACGCGCTGCGGAGCAGGGCCTGGTCGTCGGCGAGCAGCACCCTGATGGTCGTCGGCGTCTCTTCCACGCCCCGCACCCTAGCGGTCGCCTCCGCCGGGAGGGCGGTCAGCCCAGGGCCAGGACGACGAGGGCGGTGGTCGCCGCGGTCTCGGCGAGGGCGCCGAAGACATCGCCCGTGACCCCGTCGAAGCGGCGTACGCACCGGCGGAGCAGCAGCTCCGCCGTCGCCAGGGCGATCAGGACCGCACCGGCGCACTGGACGGCGGCGCCCGGACCGACCGGCAGGGCGGCGGCCCCGGCCAGGACGGTCACCAGTGCGGCGAGTCCGACGGCCGAGCCCTTGGGGAGCACCCCGGCGACGGCCGCCCCGAGCCCCTCGGGGCGGGCGGGCGGTACGCCGTCGCGGGAGGCCAGCGTCATGGCCAGCCGGGCGGTGACGGCCGCGATGACCATCGCCAGGGCGCCGTGGACCCAGCTCTCGGCGTAGAGGTCCGCCAGCGCCCCGACCTGGACCAGCAGGACCAGGAGCAGCGCCACCACCCCGAAGGGGCCGATGTCGGACTGCTTCATGATCCGCAGCGCCGTCTCGGCCGGCTTCGCGCTGCCCAGCCCGTCGGCGGTGTCGGCGAGCCCGTCGAGGTGCAGCCCCCGCGTCAGGGCGGCCGGTACGGCGACGGTGACGGCGGCCGCGAGCATCGGGCCGCCGCCCAGGACCAGCAGCAGCACCCCCGGCACGACCGCGAAGGTGCCCACGACGAGCCCGACGAGCGGTGCGCAGGCCATGCCGGTACGGGCCGCGGGCCGGTCCCAGCGGGTGATGCGGGCGGGGAGCACGGTGAGCGTGCCGAAGGCGAAGCGCACGCCGTCGCGCAGCGAGGCGCGCTCGTCGGGCGGCATCAGGGGCGGCTCGGGCGGCTCGGGGGGCTGGTCGTCGAACGAATCTTTCATCGGCGCGAACGCTACCCGCTCACCGCGGGCGGTAAATTGCCGCATACGGGAAGAATTGGGGAGTTGCCACAACTGGGGAGCCGACGGCATGGGGCACTGGTGGTACCGGAACATCGTCGAGCCGGGCAAACTCCCGCTGCTCCTCGCCCTGCTGTCGTTCGTCCTGTCGTTCCTGGTCACCCGTGTGATCACCCGCCTGATCCGGGCGGGACGGGGGCCGTTCAAGAACATCACCCCGGGCGGCGTGCACATCCACCACGTGGTGCCCGGCGTCATCCTCGTGATCATCGGCGGATTCGGTGCCGTCGGCAGCGGCCGGCACGGTTTCGGCGCCATGCTCTCCGCCGTGATCTTCGGGCTGGGTGCGGGGCTGGTGCTGGACGAGTTCGCGCTGATCCTGCACCTCGACGACGTCTACTGGAGCGAGCAGGGCCGCAAGAGCGTGGAGATCGTGGTCCTGACGGCCGCGCTGGTGGCGCTGGTGCTGGGCGGGTTCCTGCCCTTCGGCGTCAACGACCTGACCTCCGAGGAGCTGCAGAGCCGCGGGCTCGTCGTCATGAACACCGCCTTCAACTTCTTCCTGGCCCTGATCGCCCTGTGGAAGGGCAAGGCGCGCACCGCGTTCTTCGGCACGGTCATCCCCTTCGTGGCACTGATCGGGGCGGTCCGGCTGGCCCGGCCCGGATCCCCGTACGCGAAGAGGTTCTACGCGAAACGCCCGCGGGCCCGCGCCAAGGCCAGGCTGCGCGCGTTCCACCACGACCGGCGCTGGGCGGCCCCGCGCCGCAAGTTCGAGAACTTCATCGGCGGGACCCCGGATCCGGAGCGGACACCGATCTCGAAGCCGACGAACCCGACGAAGCCCACGAAGCACTGAAGCGCTGAAGTACTGAAGTACTGACGTACTGGCGAGACCCCGGAAAACACGGCGCCGCCCGGCCGTCCCCCTGTGCGGGGGGACGGCCGGGCGGCGTCACATCCGTGTCAGCCCGGGATCAGCCCGTCGTCGCTGAGCATCTCCTTGACCTCGTCGAGCGAGGCCTCCTGCGCCGGGAGGATCAGCTCGGACGGCTCCAGCGCATCGTCCGGCAGCGGCTCGCCGAGCCGCCGTACGGCGTCCAACAGCGCGCTCAGCGTCCGCCGGAAGCCCTCCTCGTCGCCGCTCTCCATCTCCGCGAGCAGCTCGTCGTCCAGCTTGTTGAGCTCGGCGAAGTGGCTGTCGGCCACCTTCACCTGGCCTTCCCCCATGATGCGGACAATCATGACGGACCCCGTCCTACTGCTTGTCGAAGCGGTGCTGGGTCTGGGGGGACTGCTGGGCGTTGCCGGGGGCACCGCCCTCGATGGCCTGCTGCTGCGCCGACGGGCCGCCCGCCAGCTCTGCCTTCATCCGCTGGAGCTCCAGCTCCACGTCCGTACCGCCCGAGAGGCGGTCCAGCTCGGCCTGGATGTCGTCCTTGGAACCGAGGCCGCTCTGGTCGTCGAGGGCGCCGGAGGCCAGCAGCTCGTCGATCGCGCCGGCCCGGGCCTGGAGCTGGGCCGTCTTGTCCTCGGCCCGCTGGATGGCGAGGCCGACGTCGCTCATCTCCTCCGAGATGCCGGAGAAGGACTCCGCGATGCGGGTCTGGGCCTGCGCCGCCGTGTACGTCGCCTTGATGGTCTCCTTCTTCGTACGGAAGGCGTCCACCTTGGCCTGGAGGCGCTGCGCGGCCAGCGTCAGCTTCTCCTCCTCGCCCTGGAGGGTCTGGTGCTGCACCTCCAGGTCGCTGACCTGCTGCTGGAGCGAGGCGCGCCGGGACAGGGCCTCGCGGGCCAGGTCCTCGCGGCCCAGGGCGAGGGCCTTGCGGCCCTGGTCCTCCAGCTTGGCGGACTGGCCCTGGAGCTGGTTGAGCTGCAGCTCAAGGCGCTTGCGGGAGGTCGCCACGTCGGCGACGCCGCGGCGCACCTTCTGCAGCAGCTCCAGCTGCTTCTGGTACGAGTAGTCGAGGGTCTCGCGCGGGTCCTCGGCCCGGTCCAGGGCCTTGTTCGCCTTCGCGCGGAAGATCATCCCCATACGCTTCATGACACCGCTCATGGGCTTCGCGCGCCCCCTTCTAGACGGACTGTGCTCCAGGTCACCGACAGAACCCACAGTACGGGCCCTGTCTCCATTACCGCACTGTTCGTGTACGGATGCGCTCCTCCTCCAGGACGACTCCACCCCCGCCCGTGTCAGGCGTAGGGAGTAGGTGCTCCCCCGACCGGCGCGCCCGCCGTACGAACCTTGCACAGGGAAGACGCCCGCCGTTGCCGGATCGTTCCCCGGCGGAGTGGGGTACCCGGCCGCGACCACGTAGGCTTGGGTTTTGTGTTTGGTAGCCGTTCCTCCAAGGAAGAGAAGGCCGCCGCCACCGACAAGGTGAGCGCCGACCTCTCGCAGCCCCGTGACCCGCAGGCCCCCAAGGGCCGCCCGACGCCGAAGCGTGCTGTGGCCCAGTCGCAGCGCAAGGCCGTCGTGGCCTCGACCGGCAATCGCAAGGAGGATGCAAAGCGCGCCCGCGAGCGCCGTCGCGAAGAGATGGCCAGGCAGCGCGAGGCCCTCGCCAACGGCGACCAGCGCTATCTGCCGGCCCGTGACAAGGGCCCCGTGCGCAAGTTCGTCCGCGACTTCGTGGACTCCCGCTTCTCCGTCGCCGAGATGTTCCTGCCGCTGGCAGTGATCATCCTGGTGCTGAGCATGGTGCGGGTGCCGTCCATCCAGAACATCTCCCTGCTGCTGTGGCTCGCGGTGATCGTCCTGATCGTCCTCGACTCCATCGGCCTCGGCTTCCGGCTGCGCAAGGCTCTCGCCGAGCGCTTCCCCGACGAGCCGCGCCGCGGCGCGGTCGCTTACGGCCTGATGCGCACCCTGCAGATGCGCCGGCTGCGCCTGCCGAAGCCGCAGGTCAAGCGCGGGGAACGGCCCTGACCGGAGGGAAGCCCGGAGCATCGGGGGACGGCTTCGCGGGGGGCGCCAGGCTGTGGCTCGAGGGACTGGGAGGACTGCGCAACGCCGTCCGCCAGGAACTCGTGGGCCGGCAGGTCGACGAACAGATCGCGCACCGCTTCCCGGTCGGGCAGCGGCTGCGCGTCCTCGACGTCGGCATGGGCCAGGGCACCCAGGCGCTGCGTCTCGCCCGCGCCGGGCACAAGGTCACCGGACTCGAGCAGGATCCGGCCATGCTCGCCGTCGCCCAGGAGGCACTGGCGGCCGAGCCCGCCGGGATCCAGGACCGGGTCGAGCTGCTGGAGGGCGACGGCCGCGAGACCGGCGCGCACTTCCTGCCGGGCAGCTTCGACGTGGTCCTCTGCCACGGCGTACTGATGTACGTGCCCGAGCCGGACGCGATGCTGGCCGGGCTGGCCCGGATGCTGGCGCCCGGCGGACTGCTGTCCCTGCTGGTGCGCAACGGGGACGCCCTCGCGATGCGGCCCGGGCTGGGCGCCGACTGGTCGGCCGCGCTGGCCGCCTTCGACACCGTCGACTACACGAACCGGCTGGGGCTGGACGTACGGGCCGACCGGCTGGCCGGGCTCACGGCCACGCTGTCCGGGATCGGCGCCCCGCTGTCGGCCTGGTACGGCGTACGCGTCTTCACCGACGGCACCGAGGCCGGCGAGAAGCTCCCCCCGGACGAGGAGCTGGAGCGGCTGCTCGCCGCCGAGGACCGCGCCGGGCGGACCGACCCGTACCGCGGGGTCGCCGCGCTGCTGCACCTGTGCGGCGTACGGGGCTGAGGTCCGCGAGCCCCCCGAGAACCGGCAGAAGCCCGGACCCCGTCCGGGGTCCGGGCTTCTCGCGTCAGCGGCGGCCGCTCAGGCGTCCAGTGCCGCGCGCAGGCTCATCGTGTACAGCTCGGTGCCGTTGTCGTCGGAGAGCTTCACCGTCTCGGTGCCGCCGTCCAGCAGCTCCTTCCACACCTCGCCGATCCACGACTCCGCGTCGCCCTGCGTGGTGAACTCCTCCGGCTCGACCGCCGGGCTCGTCTCGGTGCCGTCGGCCGTCTCGAACCGCCACGTCCACGCCATGTCCGCCTCCGTTGCTCGTCCGCTGCTCGCACGTTCCCGCACGTTTCTCGCCTTGAGTCTGCCCGCAGAGTAGCCGGGCGCGCAGCACTCTCGGGGACGCGGGAGGATCTTCCTGTGGAACTCACTCTGCTCGGCACCGGCACACCCGAAGGACTGCCCCGCCCCGGCTGTCCCTGCGCGGCCTGCGCGGTCTCCGTGGGCCCCCGGGCGCGCACCGCGACGTCCCTGCTCGTCGACGGGGCGCTGCTGCTCGACCTGACCCCCGGGGCGGTGCTGGCCGGCGCCCGCGCGGGGCATTCGCTGGCCGGCGTACGGCAGGTCCTGCTCACCCATCCGCACGACGGACCGCCGGTGGAGCTGCCCCCGGGGCTGCCGGCCGCCGGGCGGGTGCCGGACGGGCGGGAGCTGGCGGTGATCAGCGGGCACCGGGTGCGGGCGGTGCCGATGGACGCGCCGGGTACCGGGTACGAGGTGACCGGCCCCGACGGGAGCCGGCTGCTGTACCTCCCGCCCGGCGGGGCGCCGGCCGGCTGGGGGTCCCCCCGGACGGAGTCTGGGGGAGGCACCGCCGGGCAGCGCCCGTACGACATGGTCCTCGCGGACGTGCTGGGGCGGCCGGAGGCGCTGGCCCGGCTGCGGGCGAGCGGCGCCGCCGGGCCGACGACCGACGTGATCGCGGTGCACCTGGACCACGACGTCCCGCCGGGCCGCGAGCTGGAGCGCCGGTGCGCCGCGGCCGGGGCACGGGCGGTGCCGGACGGGACGACGGTGACCGTCGGCGAGTACCACGCGGTGCCGGAGCTGCCGCGCCGGACGCTGGTGCTCGGCGGGGCCCGCTCGGGGAAGTCCGTCGAGGCGGAGCGGCGCCTGGCCGGGTTCCCGGAGGTGGTGTACGTGGCCACCGGCGGCTCCCGGGACGGCGACGCGGAGTGGGCGGCGCGGGTCGGCCTGCACCGGGAGCGGCGGCCGGCGAGCTGGCGGACGGTGGAGACCTGCGAGCTGGCGCCGCTGCTGGTGCGGGGTGGGCCGCCGCTGCTGATCGACTGTCTGGCGCTGTGGCTGACGGACGCGATGGACCGGGTGGGCGCCTGGGACGACGCCGTCTGGGCGGGGCAGGGGCAGAAGGAGCTGCGGGAGCGGGTGGCGGAGCTGGTGGCCGCGGTGCGCGCAACCCGCCGCACCGTGGTGGCGGTCAGCAACGAGGTGGGCTCGGGGGTCGTTCCCGCGACCGCTTCCGGGCGGCGGTTCCGCGACGAACTGGGGCGCCTGAACAGCCTGGTGGCGGGCGAGTGCGAGCACGTCCTGCTGGTGGTGGCCGGGCAGGCGGTGGTCCTGAAGGAGTGACCGCGCGCACCGCCCGGCGAGGTCGCGGGACGGGGCTTGGGGAGGGCCTTACCCGCTGTACGCTCTGGCAGATGACCACGCTGAATCTCGACGACTTCTCCGATCTGATCGAGCGCCCCGACGGGGGCGTCCGGCGTGACGCCGAGGAACGCCGTGAGCGGCTGGCCGTGCCGGCCGGGGCGCTGGGGCGGCTCGACGAGCTCGCCGAGTGGCTCGCCGCCGCGCAGGGGCGGGTGCCCGTCCGTCCGATCGAGCGGCCCCGCGTCGTGCTGTTCGCCGCCGACCACGGGATCGCCGCCGCGGGGGTGTCCGCCCGGACCCCCGGCGGCGCGCACGAGCTGGTGCGCTCGGTACTCGACGGGAACAGCCCGGTGTCGATCCTCGCCGGGCGCCTCGGCGCCGGCGTACGGATCGTGGACGCCGGTCTGGACTGCGAGCCCGGGCTGCTGCCCGAGGACGTGGTCCGCCACCGGGTGCGCCGCGGCAGCGGGCGCATCGACGTCGAGGACGCGCTCACCCTCGAAGAGGCCGACGCGGCCCTGCGGCTCGGCATGCGGATCGCCGACGAGGAGGCCGACTCCGGCACCGACCTCGTGGTCCTGGGCGACTTGAGCGTCGGTGGAACCACGGTCGCGGCGACGCTCGTCGCGGCCCTGTGCGGAACCGATGCCTCCGTGGTCACCGGGCGCGGCGGCCGGCCCATCGACGACCTGACCTGGATGCGCAAGTGCGCGGCGATCCGCGACGCGCTGCGCCGGGCCCGCCCGGTCCTCGGCGACCAGGTGGCCCTGCTCGCGGCGGTCGGCGGCGCGGACGTGGCCGCGATCACCGGCTTCCTGCTCCAGTCCGCGGTGCGCCGTACGCCGGTCATCCTCGACGGGGTCGTTTCCGCAGCGTGCGGGCTCGTCGCCCAGCGCGCGGCGTTCCGGGCGCCCGACTGGTGGCTGGCCGGGCAGGCCAGCGGCGAGCCGGGCCAGGCGAAGGCCCTGGACCGGATGGCGCTCAACCCCGTGCTCGACCACGGCGTCACAGTGGGAGAGGGAACCGGGGCACTGCTGGCCCTGCCCCTGGTCCAGGCGGCCGCCGCACTCGCGGCGGAACTCCCGGAGCGGGCGGCGCAGGAGCCGCAGGAGTCGCAAGAGCCGTAGGAGCCGCAGGACCGAGCGGCTGGTCGGCGGCGCCCCATATGATCGCGTTTCATGGGAGAGGCCCGCGTGACCAGCGCAGACATCGACCGGACCGCTCAAGCTGCCAAGGCAGCGCAGGGATCCGGCAAGGACACCAGCAGCAGGAAAGAAGAGAGGAAGGACGAAGGGGGCGGCCGGGAGACCGGCCGGGGGTCCGCCCGCTCGCGGCGCAGCGCCGCGTTCGCGGTCTGGTACCTGCGCGCCGTCACCTTCGTCAACTTCCTGAGCGCGGTGTGGCTTTCGCTCGGCCAGGACCTGCGCCGGCACAACACCGCCGACTTCTACACCCCGTACCTGCTCACGGCGGGCTTCGCGTCCGGCCTGTTCTCGCTGCTGCTCGCAGTCACCATGGGCCGCCGTAAGCGGGCCGCCTGGATCCTGAACCTGGTGCTCAGCGGCATGCTGCTGCTGGCCTTCGCCACCGCGGCCTTCGCCCCGTGCACCAGCGGTGACTTCAACCTCTGCTACCCGGAGTTCCGCGACCACACCCAGAACTGGGTCTCCCTCGCCCTGACCGCGGCCTTCGTCGGCGCCCTGCTGCTCGGCCGCCGCGAGTTCTACGCCAAGGGCGACCGCTCCAACCCCAAGCTGGCCACCGCGGTCGGCGCCGTCGGCCTGCTGTTCACCTCGCTGCTGGCCGCGCTGATCGTCGGCGCCGCCAACACCGACCCCGACGCCGCCGAGGCCACGTTCCTGGCCCGCTGGCGGTACGGCGTGATGCGGCTGATCACCCTGGAGCCGAACGCCCGCGACTACGCGGCGATCACCACGCCCGGCTGGGTGGACATCGTGATCAACGTCATGTCCACGCTGCTCCTGATCGCCGTGCTGCTCGCCGCGTTCCGCTCGCGCCGCGCCGTCGACCCCCTCACCGCGCAGGACGAGGAGAAGCTGCGCGCGCTGCTCGCCAAGCAGGGGGACCGCGACTCGCTCGGTTACTTCGCGCTGCGCCGCGAGAAGTCCGTCATCTGGTCCCCGACCGGCAAGGCGGCCGTCACGTACCGCGTCGTCGGCGGCGTCTCGCTGGCCTCCGGCGACCCGATCGGCGACCCCGAGGCCTGGCCCGGCGCCATCGAGCCCTGGCTGGCCGAGGCCCGCGAGCACGGCTGGGTGCCGGCCGTCATGGGCGCGAGCGAGGAAGCCGGGCAGATCTACGCGCGCCACGGACTGGACGCGCTGGAGCTGGGCGACGAAGCCATCGTCGAGACCGACGAGTTCACCCTGGAGGGCCGCGCCATGCGGACCGTCCGGCAGGCCTACAACCGCGTCAAGCGCGCCGGGTACACCGTCCGGATCCGCCGCCACGCCGACATCCCGGCCGACGAGATGGACGTACTGCTCACCCGGGCCGACGACTGGCGCGACGGCGCCACCGAGCGCGGCTTCTCGATGGCACTGGGCCGACTGGGCGACCCCGGCGACGGCCAGTGCGTGATGCTGGAGTGCACCGACGGCAACGGCGATCTGCGCGCCGTCCTGTCCTTCGTGCCGTGGGGCCCCAAGGGGCTGTCGCTGGACCTGATGCGCCGCGACCGCGATTCCGAGAACGGTCTGATGGAGTTCATGGTCATCGAACTCCTCGAACGCTCCAAGGAGATCGGCGTCACACAGGTCTCGCTCAACTTCGCGATGTTCCGTTCCGTCTTCGAGCGGGGGTCCAAGCTCGGCGCGGGTCCGGTGCTGCGCATGTGGCGCTCGCTGCTGAGCTTCTTCTCCCGCTGGTGGCAGATCGAGTCCCTCTACCGGGCCAACGCCAAATACCGGCCGATCTGGGAGCCGCGGTTCATGCTCTTCGAGAAGAGCTCCGACCTGCTGCGGATCGGTATCGCGGCGGGCCGGGCCGAGGGCTTCCTGGAGGCTCCCGGGCTGCCGAAGTGGCTGAACCGCAAACATCTGGAGACCAATCGTTGACGGCTTGGACGACCCCCCCCCTGCGGCGGTTCGCCCGCCGCGAGTGGGGGCCCCTGTTCTGGACCGTCCGGGACGCCCTGGTCCGCGACAAGTGGCGGGCGGCCCCGATGACCCTGGGGGCCGTCTGCCTGACCTCGGTCTTCCAGATCGTCCAGAACACGTCCTGGGGGTTCCAGCCGGTCCAGAACCTCGGATCGGTGAAAGCCGTCGACCCGTTGTGGCTGGCCCTGCTGCGGACCCCGCTGTCCCTGTTCGTCCCCGCCCTCGACCTGCCCGTGTGGGGGGCGCTCGCCCAGATCCTGCTGGTCTTCGGGATCTCGGAGATCTGCATCGGCTGGTGGCGCACGCTGGCCATCGGCTACGTCGCCACCCTCGCCGGGACCACGTACGCGCGGATCGGGCTCTCGCTGGGCCCCGACCACCCCTTCGGCCTGCCCGTGTCGGACCGCGTGGTCAACGACACCGGGCCCTCGGCGGCGGTGGTCGGCCTCGCGATCTACGTGTGCTGGCGGTACCGGGCGTACCTGACCGGCGCGATCGTGATCGTGGCGATGATCGGCGAGGTGCTGGTCAAGGACAACCTGGCCGGCAAGGAGCACCTCGCGGCCATCGCCGCCGTCATGGCGGTGTGCGTGGTCCGCGCGAAGTGGGGACCGGAGCGCTCCCGCGTCCCCCTCGGCCGGCGCCCGCCCCCGACGGCCCCGCTGCCCCCGCAGCGTCCCGGCACCTGACGGGCCCGCCCGTCCCGCCCGGAGCAGGCCGTACCGTATCGGGGTGACGACAGACCTCGGGCCGTTCGCCCCCACCCGGCACTGGATGCGGGCCCATCCGCTCGCCACCGATGCCGTCCTCGCGCTCGGGGCGCTCGTCTCCATGGTCGTCGGCTCCTTCGCCGATCCGCACGGGCCGCACGGGCCCACCTTCGGGACCCAGACCCCCGAACCGCTCTCCCTGCTGCTGATGGTGCTGGGCGCGGCCGCGCTGGTGTTCCGGCGCCGGCACACCCGCACCGTGCTCGCCGTGACCATCGGGCTGTGCCTGCTGGAGCTGGCCACCGGCGAGCCCCGGGCCCCGGTCGCCATGTCCACGGTGATCGCGCTGTACACGCTGGCCTCCCGTACCGACCGGCCCACGACCTGGCGGATCGCCCTGCTCACGATGGCGGGGCTGACGGGCGTGGCCATGCTGGCCGGCCCGCTGCCCTGGTACGCGCAGGAGAACATCGGCATCTTCGCCTGGACCGGGATGGCCGCGGCCGCCGGCGACGCCGTGCGCAGCCGGCGCGCGTTCATCGACGCCATACGGGAGCGGGCCGAACGGGCCGAGCGGACCCGCGAGGAGGAGGCCCGGCGGCGGGTCGCGGAGGAGCGGCTGCGGATCGCCCGGGACCTGCACGACGTGGTGGCCCACCACATCGCCCTGGTCAACGTCCAGGCGGGGGTGGCCGCGCACGTCATGGACAAGCGTCCCGACCAGGCCAAGGAGGCCCTGGCCCACGTACGGGACGCGAGCCGCTCGGCGCTGAACGAGCTGCGGGCCACCGTCGGGCTGCTGCGGCAGTCCGGCGACCCGGAGGCGCCGACCGAACCGGCGCCGGGGCTGGCCGTCCTGGACGAGCTGGTGGACACCTTCCGGCACGCCGGGCTGCCGGTGAAGGTGATGGTCGAACTGGGCCGGGACCGGGATCCGCTGCCGGCCGCCGTGGACCTGGCGGCGTACCGGGTGATCCAGGAGGCGCTGACCAACGTGCGCAAGCACGCCGGACCGGATGTCCGGGCCGAGGTCAGCGTGGTCCGGGTGGACGCCTCGGTGGAGGTGACCGTGCTGGACGACGGCGGCACCGCCGCGGCCGGGGAGGACGACGGCGAGGGCGGCGGCCACGGGCTGCTCGGCATGCGCGAGCGGGCCACGGCCCTGGGCGGCTCCTGCTTCGCCGGACCCCGGTTCGGCGGCGGCTACCGGGTGCACGCCGTGCTCCCCGTCACCTAGCGGGTCCTTCAGCGCTCGGGCGGGCAGAACTGCCGCCAGGCGCCCAGTTCGTACTTCTTCTGCAGCGAGCTGAGCTTCAGCTCCTGCGACTGCCCGCACCACTGGCCGATCCGGCCCTCGTACTCCACGTGGAAGACGGCCTTGCCCGCCTCGATGAACGGGGTGAGCCGCTCGCACTCCTCGTACTCGGCGCACTGCTCGTTGACGGCGAAATCGAAGTCCCCCACCAGCTGCGGGATCTGGTCGAGGTCGTTCTTCAGCCCGACCGCCAGTCCCCGGTCGTGCGCCAGCTTCGCGATCAGCCGGTTGTACGCCAGCTGGTCCTCGGCGGTGAGCGGGAAGCCCGACGTGTTGCGGTAGCCGTCCATGTTGTCCGGCTCGACCGCGTCGAAGCCCTTCTCCCGGCACATGTCGAACCGCTTCGCCATCAGCGGCTCCAGCTCGGCGAGCCTCCGGATGTCCAGCCAGCGCTCGCCCTCCCAGCCGTTGCCCTCGCCGAGCAGCGCCTTCGGGAAGGCCTCGGCGTCGGGACGGAACTCCTCCCAGGCGCCGGTGGACAGGTAGCAGACGGTCCGCCGGCCGGCCTTCTTCAGTCCGTCGACCTGCTCCTTGGTGGTGGTGAACCCGTCGACGTCGTACACCGCCGCCTTCACCGAGGTGTCCAGCGTCCCGGTCAGCTGCCACTGCCAGCTCACCGCCGGTTTCGGCTGCCAGCGCTCCCCCGGCGCCGGGGCGGGCGACACGTCGTCCGGCTCCTCCTGACCCTGGGTGGTACAGGCGGCGAGCAGGAGCAGCAGGGCGAGCGGCAGGACGCGGCCGCGCCCCACCGCGCCGCGCGGCGAGCGGCTCATCCGGCGGCCTCCAGGGCGTACGGGAGGGTTCCCCACGGGTGCGCGCCGGTCCCGGGGACCGCGCAGTGCACCCCGGCCCCCCGCTGCCTCGCGAGCTCGGCGGCGGGTGCGCCCGGCGGGACCGCGTACACGAGGTGGCAGAACCGCTGGGCGGGGTGGTCGGCCGTCCAGGGCGGCACCGACGCGTCCCGGTAGGCGTCCCAGGGTCCCTCGAAAGTGACCAGCAGATCGGCGAGTTCGGCGTAGTCGGGGTGCGGGTGGACCCCGTGGTTGAGGACGAGGGTACGGGCGCCCGCGGCCCGGGCGGCGATGCCGAGCCGTCCGTAGTGCGAGAGCAGCGCCGGATCGGCGGAGGCCTGGTCGAGGAAGGCCCCGTCGGCGCCGTACCAGTCGCGGTGGCGCAGCAGGTCCTGCACCACGGCGGAGTGCGGGCGCCGCCCGTAGTCGGTGTCGGTGTACCCGAGGACGGGCACCCCGGCGTCGCGCAGCCGCTGCGCCACGGCGGCGAACCGCTCGTCGGGGGCCTCGCCCGGCCCGCTGGCGGGGTTGAGGACCACCGAGTGCAGCCGGCCGGCGGAGCGGATGAGCCGCTCCCAGTCCTCGGGCCGGTCGGCGGGATGCTCGTAGAGGGGCACCAGCAGCATCAGGACCTTCTTCTTGTACGGGGTCACGTTGTACCAAGTCACGTTGTACGAGGACGTTTTACGGGATCAGCGGGATCGGCGGGATCGGCGGGATCGGCGGGATCGGCGGTGGCATCAGCGGTGGCATCAGCGGTGGGCCGTCGCGCGGCCCAGCAGCAGGCAGACGAGCGCACCCAGCACGGCCGCGGCCGCGCCCGCCACCACCAGTTGGACCAGCCGCGGCTGCCCCAGCCCCAGCAGCAGCGCCAGGCTCTGGGCGAGCGCCGCCGAGGCGCAGACCGCGGCCGCGGGCCGGACCGCCCCGAAGGACTGGAGCAGCAGCCCGGTCCACATGACGGCGCCGAGCAGCAGCAGGGTCGCGGCCCGGACCCCGGTCAGGCCGGGGGCCCCCGGCCAGAGCAGGGTTCCGGCCAGCCCGAGGGCCAGCAGCACCGCCAGGTACGCGGCGAGGCAGCGGCCCAGCGTGCCGAGCATCCGCAGCCAGAACTGCCGGGGCGAGCGGGCCGCCCGCAGCCCGGCCAGGCTCCCGCTGCGGAACCGGTGCAGCAGCCATTCGGCGGGCCCCATGCTGAGGGTGAGCGCCACCGCCGAGGGGGCGGCGACGGCCTCGGCGGGACCCCCGGCGAGCACCTCCCCCAGGGCGGCGTACAGCACCAGCAGGCCGGTGCCGAGGCCGAACATCCCGTACGGCACGGAGTCCCCGATCCGGGGTCCGCGCGGGCCGTACTCCTCCTCGGCGCCCCGCAGCATCCGCCATCGCACCGGGCCCTCCCCGGGCCGGTGGCCGGCCCGGTCCCGGATCCGGCGCACACCGGCCCGTACGCCCTCGGCCACCGGCAACTCCCGAACGGCGAGGGTGCAGGCAGCCAGCAGGGACGCGACGAGCAGGCCCACCCGTACGGGCACGGGCAGGTCGGTGAAGAGCGCGAGCAGCGCACCCGCGGCCATCGGGCCGAGCGCGGCGAGCAGCACCCGCTCCCGGCCGAGGACCAGCAGGACGGTGGCGGCGCCGACGTACAGGGCCTGCCCGGCGGCGAACGCGTAACTGAACGGCGGCCCGCCGGGCACCGTCAGCGCGGCGGCGATGCCGAGCAGGGCGCCGACGGGGGCCCCGACGAGCAGGGTCCGCCCGGCGGCGGCCCGGTCGCCGAGGCCCAGCCAGGTGTAGGCGCGGTGGGACAGGGTCTGGTCCCACACCCAGCCGATGAGTGCCCCGGCGAGCAGGGTCAGCGTCCCGGCGGGGAGCCCGAGCCGGTCCTTGGGGCCCTCCAGCAGGGGGGCGCCGAGGACGTAGGCGAGGCCGGGCAGCGCGAAGACGAACCCGCGCAGCAGGCAGGCGGTGAGGGAGACCTTCCAGGGGTCGGGGACGTGTGCGGGCTCCGGGAAGGCACGGGGCACGCGCTCGTAGAGCTCCTCGGCGAGGCCGAAGGAGTCGTGGCGCCCGTAGGTGAGCCGGATGTGCTCGTCGGTCATCCCGTCGGATTCGAGGACGGCGGCGATCTCGTCCGGGTGGACGGCCGCCGCGATCAACCCGTCGAGGCGTTCGGCGAGTCGGTCCATGGGGTCGCCGGCCGGGCCGGGGTCCCCCGGCCCGGTGTGCCGGGGCCGGGGGATGGCGGGGAGGGTGTCGCCGCCGGGGACGCGCAGCCAGAGGGATCCGCTCACCACAGGCTCCCGTCGGCGGCGAGTTCGCGGTACCAGGGGTCGGCGAGCCGCTGCGTCCAGTCGTCGCCCGCGCGGACGGGCAGGACGGGCTGGCCTGCGAGTTCGCGGTAGATGTGCCGGAAGCCGTCCACGGACTGGTGGAGCGTGAACTTCTCGACGACCCGTTTGCGGGAGCGGCGGCCCAGTTCGGCCCGGCGTTCGTCGTCGCGGAGCAGGGCGAGGGCGGCGCGGGCCATGGTCTCCGGTTCGCGCGGCGGGACCACGAGCCCGGTGTCGCCGACGGCCTCCCGCACCCCGCCGACGTCGGTGGAGACGGTGGTGCGGCCGCAGGACATGGCCTCGATGATGCTGAAGGGGAAGCCCTCGCTGATGCTGGAGAGCATGACGATGCTGCCCGCCGCGTAGGCCTGCGCGACCTGCTCGATGCGGCCCTCGTACGAGATCCCGTCGGCCACGCCGAGTTCGGCGCCGAGTTCCTCCAGGCGCAGCTTGTACTCCTCGCAGCCGGCCGGGACCGGGCCGAACAGGCGCAGCCGCAGCGCGGGCAGTTCCTCGCGCATGAACGCGTAGGCCCGGATGAGGGTTTCGAGGTCCTTGATCGGGTCGATGCGCCCGCACCAGCTGAGGGTGGGCACCTCGGGTTCGGGTCCGGCGTCGGGGAAGGCGTACGGGTCGACGCCGTTGTAGACCGTGCGGATGCGGTCGGGGGCGGCGCCGCCGCGCTCCTCCCAGCGGCGGTTGTACTGGTTGCACGGGGTGATGAGGTCGGCCTGCCGGTAGCCCTCGGTGTTGAGCTCCCGGTAGAAGCCGAGCAGCAGGGCCTTGACGGGCCAGCGCTGCTCGGCGGTGCGGTAGCCGAGGTAGCGCTCGCGCAGGTAGATGCCGTGCTCGGTGAGGAGGAAGGGCACCTTGTCGAGGTACTTGGCGGCGAGGGCCGGGAGGGTGGCGAGCCCGCTGCTGACCGCGTGCGCGACGCTGTCGGGCGGGATCCGTACGGACAGCGGCCGCAGCGCGTGCTCGATCAGGTCGGTGGCGGTGAGCGCGTCGTGGATGGTGGGCTCCGCGGCGGCGGTGGGGACGCCGGGGCGGGTCCACACGGCCATGAGCAGGCGCAGGACCGATTCGGAGCGCAGGGCCGGGGCGAGGCGGCCGGCCCGGGCCAGGACGGCGAGTTCGTGCAGGGCTTCGGAGAAGCCGCCGTGCGCCGGATCGAGCAGGGAGTGCAGGAAGGTTTCGTAGGTCGCCGTGAACCGGCGGTGCGCCTTGCCCCGCAGGGCGGAGCGGCGGCCGCGGCCGGGCACCGGTCCCCAGAGCGGGACGGCGGTGTGCCGGTAGACGTTGCGGGGCAGCTCCCACGTGACCGGCTCGCGTCCGGAGCCGGTCAGGGCTATGACGTTGAAGTCGACCTCCGGCATCCCGCGGACCAGCTGGTCGCACCAGGTGCTGACTCCCCCGTGGACGTGCGGATAGGTGCCTTCGGTGAGCATGGTGACGTGACGCCCATGACTCATGTGCTGTGTCCCCCCAGGACGGAAAAGGGGCCGGCGCCCGTGTGCGGAGCGCCGGCGCTGGGTGGTACCCGGTGGCGAAGCCGGACAGTGGTCAGCCGGGCAGTGGTCAGCTGGGCAGCTTGAGGGTGACCGCGCTCTGCAGCAGCTCGGGCGAGGTCCACGCCGAGCGGCTGCCCGCGTAGGCGGTGCCGAAGTCGGCGGCGCCCAGCAGGAGCTGCTTCTTGGTGCCGGTGGGCGCGGTCACCGGGGCGACGACTCCGGAGGGCGCCTTGACGGTGACGTCCTTGCCGATGCGGTAGGCGGTCACCTGGTTGTTGGCGATGGCCTTGTCCCAGGCGGCCCGGCGGCTGAGCTCGACCCCGGTGTCCTTCATGCTCTGGTTCACGATCGGGGCGCTGGGCGCGTAGAGCGCGCGGTAGGTGTCGAGGACCTGGTTGAGCACCGGGTAGAGGGTGCGGTCCTCGGCCAGGTTGGACTGGTGGACGTAGTGCGGACGCGGGTCGTTGGCCAGGACGTGGCGCAGGGCGGTCCGTGCCTCGGCGGGGACGATGTAGTCCAGGTAGCCGGTGCTGGTGTTGAGGGGGGCCGGGAGGCAGGTGGAGGTGGCGGGGTTGTCCTCGCAGACCCCGCTGCCGCCGGCGGCGCGGCTGGTGTAGATCCAGTTGTACTCGTCGGCCATCTCCGCGTTGGTGCCCGTGTTGTAGTACACGTTCATCGGGTAGCGGGGGACGGTCAGGGCGGCGCCGACCGCGCGCTGCGCGGGTTCGCGCGAGCTGTCGCTGCCCGCCCACTTGACCCCGTTGTCGGCGAGGGCGCCCGCCAGGTTGGGGTTGTCCTGGGCCTGCTGCGGCAGGGTCTTCAGGCCGGAGTGCTCGCCGGTGACGAGCTCGCTGCGGTCGGTGGTGATGCCCTTGGCGGCGGCCCAGTTGTTGTTGTCGCGGATCTGGGCGGAGATGTCGGCCCGGCTCATCCAGTTGATGGCGCCCGCGGCGTTCTTCGTACAGGTCCACGGGATGGTGGCGGTGTCCTGGACGCAGCCGAGGAAGGGGTGCGTGTACGTGTGGTTCATCCAGCGGTACTTGGCCCGGTCGGCGACCAGCTGCGCGGTGAGGGCGTCGGTGCCGCCGTTCTCGGTCTTCCACTCCTCGCCGGCGCCGGCGTTGAAGAGGAGGTCGAGCGTGAAGTTCTTGCTCGTCTGCCACTGCGCCGCGTACTGGGCGTCGGCGGCGGTCATCCGGATGGTGCTCTCCTTGCCCTCCCCGCCCGCGCAGGCGTAGTCGCCGGGCGTGCAGTTGAGCTCCTTGCTCCACCGGGCGTCCGGGGCGAAGACGTCGTCGACGTGGACCGCGAAGTAGTTGCGTTCCTGGCCGAGGTGGACCCCCTGGGTGAGCCAGTCGACGATGCCGCGGGCCAGCAGCCGGAACTGCTGCTGGTACTGGTTGTAGCCGAAGGTGACGACCAGTTCGCTGCGCCCGTCGTGCGCGTACTCGCCGACGAGCGAGGCCCGGCCGCCGGCGACGGGCGCGTCGAGGTAGCTGGTGTAGCCGGCCCGCGGCTTGCCCATGAAGCCGTAGCTCTCGGGGACCAGGGCGGAGTTGTCCTCGAAGGCGACCTGGCCGCCGAGGTAGTTGAAGGGGCCCGCCTTGCCGGCGGCGGTGACGGCGGCCTGCGTGCCGTCGAGCTGCCCGCTGTAGCCGCCGTTGTCGGTGTATTCGAGGCCGACGCCCGGGTGGGCCCAGGTGTACGCGTCGACCTGGCGGATGTTGTACGTCGTCTCGTACGCGCTGAGCGCGGCCATCTCGGCCGAGCCCTCGCCGAACGGGTTCTCGTTCGGCAGCACGACGCCCTGGTACTTGGCGCGCGGCCGGCCGTCGACGGTGTCGCTGAGGAACCCGGCGTTGATGACCGGGCGCCCGGAGCTGCCCAGGAGGACCCTGGTGTACGGGACTCCGGTGTCCCGGAGCTCCGCGGTGATGGCCTCGACCGAGCTGCCGCCGTCGTCGACGACGAGCACCTTCAGGTCGATGCGCGGTGTCACGGCCGCGTGCGCGGTCGCGGCGGGCAGTGCCACGGACATCAGCGCTGCCACCCCCATTGCGGCGGCAGCCCTGTTCATCCGGTTCTTGTTGACCATTTCGGCCTTTCCCCCCGCAGGCATCACTCGACTACGGCCCTATGGCGGTCGGCCGGGCCGAGGAGGCTCTGTGGAAATCATGCAAAGGGACCCCGCGTCCCCTTGCGAGAGTGGGTCGAGTCTCTCCGACCTCGTCAGGTCTAAGGGGCAAACCTGGTGCGGAAACCACGGATGGGTGAATCCCCCGGCGTCTTGATCGAACAACTTGCCAAATCTTCGAGTGCCGTGCGGACCAGCCGGTACGCGTAGGCTCATTTCTGGCGGCCGTCGGGCCGGAATACGATCGCTGCGGATGGCCGGCCACCCACTCGGCCCACAACACAAACGGAAGCGAGACTTCACCACCGTGACTGCTCTGACTCTCAGCACTGCCGGCGCGGCGACGCTGCGCGCCGACGCCCTCGTGGTCGGCGTGGCGAAGGGCCCCAAGGGCCCGGTCGTCGCCGCGGGCGCCGAGGCCGTGGACAAGGCGTACGACGGAAAGCTCGCCGCCGTGCTCGACGCGCTCGGTGCCTCGGGCGCCGAAGGCGAGACCACCAAGCTGCCGGCGCCGGACGGCCTGAAGGTCCCGGTCGTGCTGGCGGTCGGACTCGGCCCCGTCCCCGAGAAGGACGAGTCGTACGACGAGGAGGCCCTGCGCCGCGCCGCCGGCGCCGCCTCCCGTGCGCTGCACGGCACCAAGAAGGCCGCCTTCGCCCTCCCCCTGGAGGACGCCTCGGCCATCACGGCCGTCGCCGAGGGCGCGCTGCTGGGCGCGTACGCCTTCACCGCCTACCAGGGCGGCGAGAAGAAGGCCGGCAAGGGCGCGGAGAAGAACGGCGGCCCGAAGCAGCCGCTCGCCGAGGTCGTCCTGCTGGGCGCCAAGCCGCGTGACAAGGAGCACAAGGCCGCCGTCGAGCGCGCCTCGATCGTCGCGACCGAGGTCAACATCGCCCGCGACCTGATCAACACCCCGCCGAACGACCTCACCCCCGAGGCCTTCGCCGCCGTCGCGTCCGCGACCGCCAAGGAGCACGGGATCAAGGTCCAGGTCCTGGACGAGAAGGCGCTGACCAAGGGCGGCTTCGGCGGCATCATGGGCGTCGGCAAGGGCTCCGAGAACCCGCCGCGCCTGGTGAAGATCGCCTACACCCACCCCGACGCGGAGAAGCACCTCGCCTTCGTCGGCAAGGGCATCACCTACGACTCGGGCGGCATCTCCCTGAAGCCGGCCGGCCACAACGAGACGATGAAGTGCGACATGTCCGGCGCCGCCGCCGTGTTCACCTCCGTCGTGGCCGTCGCCAAGCTGGGCCTCCCGGTCAACGTCACCGGCTGGCTCGCGCTCGCCGAGAACATGCCCTCCGGCTCCGCCACCCGCCCCGGCGACGTGCTGCGCATGTACAGCGGCAAGACCGTCGAGGTCCTGAACACCGACGCCGAGGGCCGCCTGGTCCTGGGCGACGCGCTGACCAAGGCCTCCGAGGAGAACCCGGACGCGATCGTCGACGTCGCCACCCTGACCGGCGCGATGGTGCTGGCCCTGGGCAACCGGACCTTCGGCATCATGGCCAACGACGACGCCTTCCGTACCTCGATCCACGAGATCGCCGAGGAGGTCGGCGAGGCCTCCTGGCCGATGCCGCTCCCCGCCGACCTGCGCAAGGGCATGGACTCCCCCACCGCGGACATCGCGAACATGGGCGAGCGCATGGGCGGCGGCCTGGTGGCCGGCCTCTTCCTCCAGGAGTTCGTGGGCGAGGGCATCACCTGGGCGCACCTCGACATCGCGGGCCCGGCCTTCCACGAGGGCGCCCCGTACGGCTACACCCCCAAGGGCGGCACCGGCTCGGCCGTGCGCACCCTGGTGCGGCTGGCCGAGCGTACGGCCACCGGCGACCTGGGCTGACGCAGCCCCGCAGCGCCGGCTGTGACATGTCTCAAGCCTTGATCGCACTCGATCAAGGCTTGAGGCATGTTCACTGACAACGAAATCCGTAGGTTTCTACGCACTGGTAACCCTTACTTCGGGCAGAACGACCTGCCACATCCTGGGCCCGGCGTCCCGCGTTCCCCCGACAAATGCGAAGATGGGTTCTCGGCAGGACAGGGCCCCCACCACAGGGCCGAACAACTAGCGGCCGATTACCAGCCGCCGCCCGGTCACAGAGGACCGGTGCCCGGCGCACATGCATGGAGGACGTGACGTGGCGAACGACGCCAGCACCGTTTTCGACCTAGTGATCCTCGGCGGTGGCAGTGGCGGTTACGCCGCGGCTCTGCGCGCATCCCAGCTGGGTCTGGACGTTGCCCTGATCGAGAAGAACAAGCTCGGCGGCACCTGCCTGCACAACGGCTGCATCCCCACGAAGGCACTGCTCCACGCGGGCGAGATCGCGGACCAGGCGCGCGAAGCCGCCCAGTTCGGCGTGAAGGCCACCTTCGAGGGCATCGACATCGCGGGCGTGCAGAAGTACAAGGACGAGGTCATCTCGGGCCTGTACAAGGGCCTGCAGGGCCTGGTCGCCTCCCGCAAGGTGACGTACATCGAGGGTGAGGGCCGCCTTTCCTCGCCGACCTCCGTCGACGTGAACGGCCAGCGCATCCAGGGCCGCCACGTCCTGCTGGCGACCGGCTCCGTGCCGAAGTCGCTGCCGGGCCTGCAGATCGACGGCAACCGCATCATCTCCTCGGACCACGCGCTGGTCCTGGACCGCGTCCCCGAGTCGGCGATCGTCCTGGGCGGCGGCGTCATCGGCGTCGAGTTCGCCTCGGCGTGGAAGTCCTTCGGCTCCGACATCACCGTGATCGAGGGCCTCAAGCACCTCGTCCCGGTCGAGGACGAGAACAGCTCGAAGCTGCTGGAGCGGGCCTTCCGCAAGCGCGGCATCAAGTTCAACCTGGGCACCTTCTTCGACAAGGCCGAGTACACCGAGAACGGCGTACGGGTCACCCTCGCGGACGGCAAGACCTTCGAGGCCGAGGTGCTGCTGGTCGCCGTCGGCCGCGGCCCGGTCTCCCAGGGCCTGGGCTACGAGGAGCAGGGCGTCGCGATGGACCGCGGCTACGTCCTGGTCGACGAGTACATGCAGACCAACGTGCCGACGATCTCGGCGGTCGGCGACCTCGTCCCGACCCTGCAGCTCGCGCACGTCGGCTTCGCCGAGGGCATCCTCGTCGCGGAGCGCCTGGCCGGTCTGAAGACCGTCCCGATCGACTACGACGGCGTTCCGCGCGTCACGTACTGCCACCCCGAGGTCGCCTCGGTCGGCATCACCGAGGCCAAGGCCAAGGAGATCTACGGCGCGGACAAGGTCGTGGCCCTGAAGTACAACCTGGCGGGCAACGGCAAGAGCAAGATCCTGAAGACCGCGGGCGAGATCAAGCTCGTCCAGGTCAAGGACGGTGCCGTGGTCGGCGTCCACATGGTCGGTGACCGGATGGGCGAGCAGGTCGGCGAGGCCCAGCTGATCTACAACTGGGAGGCTCTGCCGGCCGAGGTCGCGCAGCTCATCCACGCGCACCCGACCCAGAACGAAGCGCTCGGCGAGGCCCACCTGGCCCTGGCCGGCAAGCCGCTTCACTCCCACGACTAATCCACAGTCACGGGCGCGACGACCACTTCCGCACTTTCGTAAGGAGCAACTGAAACCATGTCGGTTTCCGTAACCCTTCCGGCGCTCGGCGAGAGCGTCACCGAGGGAACTGTCACCCGCTGGCTGAAGGCCGAGGGCGAGCGCGTCGAGGCCGACGAGCCGCTGCTCGAGGTCTCGACCGACAAGGTCGACACCGAGATCCCGTCGCCCGTCTCCGGCATCCTGGCCTCCATCAAGGTCGCCGAGGACGAGACCGTCGAGGTCGGCGCCGAGCTGGCCGTCATCGACGACGGCTCCGGCGCCCCGGCCCCCGCCGAGGCCGAGACGGTCGTGGCCGAGGTTCCGGCCGCCGCTCCGGCTCCGGTCGCCGAGGCCCCCGCGGCTCCGGCCCCGGTCGCCGAGGCTCCGGCCGCCGCTGCGCCCGCCGCCTCCGGCACGGACGTCGTTCTCCCCGCCCTGGGCGAGAGCGTCACCGAGGGCACCGTCACCCGCTGGCTGAAGCAGGTCGGCGAGTCCGTCGAGGCCGACGAGCCGCTGCTCGAGGTCTCCACGGACAAGGTCGACACCGAGATCCCCGCGCCGGTCTCCGGCACCCTGCTGGAGATCCGGATCAACGAGGACGAGACCGCCGAGGTCGGCACCGTCCTGGCCGTCATCGGCGCCGCCGGTGCCGCTCCGGCCGCCGCCGCTCCGGCCGCCGCCCCGGCCCCGGTCGCGGCTGCCCCGGCCGCCGCCGCTCCGGCTCCGGTCGCCGCCGCTCCGGTCGCCGCCCCGGCTCCGGTCGTGGCCGCCCCGGCCGCTGCCGCTCCGGTCGCCGCTCCGGCTCCGGTCGCCGCTCCGGCCCCCGTGGCCGCTCCGGCTCCGGTCGCCCCGGCTCCGGTCGCCGCCCCCGCCGCCCCGGTCTCCGCCGGTGACGAGGGCGCGTACGTGACCCCGCTGGTGCGCAAGCTCGCCTCGGAGTCCGGCGTCAACCTGGCCTCGGTCTCGGGCACCGGCGTCGGTGGCCGTATCCGCAAGCAGGACGTCCTGGCCGCCGCCGAGGCCGCCAAGGCCGCCGCTGCCGCCCCGGCTCCGGCCGCCGCCCCGGCCGCCAAGGCTCCGGCCGCCGCGGTCTCGGAGCTGCGCGGTCAGACCGTCAAGATGACCCGCATGCGCAAGGTCATCGGCGACAACATGATGAAGGCGCTGCACTCGCAGGCTCAGCTCAGCTCCGTGGTCGAGGTGGACATCACCAAGATCATGAAGCTGCGCGAGCAGGCCAAGGGCTCCTTCCTGGCCCGCGAGGGCGTCAAGCTCTCGCCGATGCCGTTCTTCGTCAAGGCCGCGGCCCAGGCGCTGAAGGCCCACGCGGTCGTCAACGCCCGGATCAACGACGACGAGGGCACCATCACCTACTTCGACTCGGAGAACATCGGCATCGCCGTGGACTCCGAGAAGGGCCTGATGACCCCGGTCATCAAGGGTGCCGGTGACCTCAACCTGGCGGGCATCTCCAAGGCCACGGCCGACCTGGCCGCCAAGGTCCGCGGCAACAAGATCACGCCGGACGAGCTGTCGGGCGCGACCTTCACCATCAGCAACACCGGCTCGCGCGGTGCGCTGTTCGACACCGTGATCGTGCCCCCGAACCAGGTCGCCATCCTGGGCATCGGTGCCACGGTCAAGCGCCCCATGGTCATCGAGACCCCCGAGGGCACCGTCATCGGCGTCCGCGACATGACGTACCTGACCCTGTCCTACGACCACCGCCTGGTGGACGGCGCGGACGCGGCCCGGTACCTCTCGGCCGTCAAGGCGATCCTCGAGGCCGGCGAGTTCGAGGTCGAGCTCGGCCTGTAAGGCTCACGCCGCCTCGGCAGCGACGCGTACGGCGCCCCCGCCCGGAACCACTTCGGGCGGGGGCGCCGTCGTCATATCCTGGTGGGTCCATGTGTGACATCTCGGGGGGCTGCGAATGGCACGGGCACAGGTGACGGATCTCGTCGTGGTACTGCCGGGGATCCTGGGCAGCCGGCTGGCGGACGCCGACGGCAGAGCGGTCTGGGACCTGTCCGGCCCGGCCCTGTTACGCGGCCTGCGCGGCTTCGGCCGCTCCGTGGACGCCCTGCGCCTCCCGAAGGACATCGGCGACGGTGACCCTGGCGACGGGGTCGTCCCCGTGGGCCTGATGCCCGATCTGCACGCCCTGCCGGGCATCTGGCACCCGGTGGACGGCTACACGGACCTGCTGCGCTGGCTGGAACGCCATTTCACCCTGTCCGTGTCGGACAACCTCCTCACGTTCCCGTACGACTGGCGGCTGTCCTGCCGTCACAGCGCGGAGCGGCTGAAGGGCCGGATCGACCTGGAGCTGGAGCGCTGGCGGGCCTCGGCCCCCGAGCGCCGCGAGGCCCGGGTGGTCTTCCTCTGCCACGGGATGGGCGGGCTCGTGGCCCGGCACTACGTGGAACGCCTCGGCGGGCACGGGATCACCCGCCGCGTGATCACCCTGGGCACCCCGCACCGGGGCTCCGTACGGGCCCTGGCCGACCTGGTGGAGGGCGAGCGCACCGCGGATCCCGACCTCGGCCCCTTCGCCCGCAGCCTGCCCTCCCTGCACCAGCTGGCCCCCGACTACGCCTGCGTGGAGGGCCCGGACGGGCTCGCGCACCTGCGCGACCTGCCGGGGCTGCCGGGCGTGGACGAGGCGCTGCTCGCGGACGCGGCCCGCTTCCACGCCGACCTGCGCGGCGCCCCGCCGCGGGCCGATCTGTACGCGATCGCCGGCACGGGCCAGCCCACGGCGACGACCGCGCGGTACGCCGGGGACCGCCTGACCCTGATCCCGGGGCCCGACGGCGACGGCACGGTCCCCCGCCTCGGCGGGGCCGCCGGGCCCGGCACCCCGTACGAGCCGTGCACCCCGTACGAGCAGCACGGCTCGCTCCAGAACAACCGGGCCGTACGGGAGGCCCTGCGCGGCCTCCTGGGCGACGGGCCCCCGCTCCCCGGGTCCGCGGACGGCACGGACCGTACGGACGGCGCGGTCCGTACGGACGGCGCGCACGGCCCGGACGGCGCGGACCGTACGCACGGCGCGGACCCGGCCGCCCGGCTGGGGGTGCGGTTGCTGCCCGTACTGCCCGCGGGGGTCCCGTACGAGGTCACGGTCACGGCCCCCGACGACGCGCGGCTGCTCATGGCGGAGCTCCGCCCGGCCGACGGCGGCCGTCCGGTGGCCCGCGCCCTGCGGAGCCTGGGCGGCGGCCGCTACGGCGTCGCGTTCCCGCCGCCCGAACCGGGCGCGTACCGGCTGTCGGTGGGTCCGGTGACGGCCCTGAGCGTGATCCGGCGCAGCGCCTTGTAACCAGCCTCACCCAACGGCCCTGACCAGGAACGCATCCCCGCGGCCCACTCCGCCGTATTGTCTACGCATCGAAGCGATGCGCGCCCCACAGGAGATGAAGCCCCGATGATCACCCCACCCGTCGTGCACTCGCTGCGCGAGCAGATCCGCGAGCACATCGTGGAGGGGATCGTCAGCGGACGCTGGAAGCCCGGCGAGCGGATCGTCGAGCGCCGGATCGCCGTGGAGCTGGAGGTCAGCCAGACGCCCGTGCGCGAGGCGCTGCGCGAGCTGGAGACGCTGCGGCTGATCGAGTCGGCGCCGAACAAGGGCGTGCGCGTACGGAACCTGTCGGCGGCCGACCTGGAGGAGATCTACCCGGTCCGGGCCGGCCTGGAGCAGATCGCGGCCGAACTGGCCGCGCCGCGGCTGGCGGCCGACTGCTCGGCGCTGGAGCCGCACGTGGCGGCGCTGTGGGAGGCCGACCGGACCGAGGACGGGACCGCGCAGGTGCGGCACACCGTCGGCTTCCACCGGGAGCTGGTGCGGGCGGCCGGGAACAGCGTGCTGCTGCACACCTGGGAGAGCCTGGGCATCGAGGTCTTCACGGCCCTGTCCATCCGCTGGCTGGGAACCGTCCAGAAGTCGTACGCGGAGGAGCACGCGGCCCTCGTGGAGGCGTTCCGCAGTCAGGATCCGGACATCGGCGTGCTCGTGAAGCGGCATGTCCTGGGGTGCGCGCCCCGCGCCTGACGGGTTGTTCTGTCCCGTTTTGCCCGGCACCGGGTGCCTGATTCCATGGCACCGGGTGCCGACTTTTGGCCGGATGGCCATTTCAATGTCACATTCGTTTGATCGATCATCGATCAGCGATTTACAGTCGTCGACGGACCCCAACCGGGCCCATCGACCCTGTCCTGCCCGTCAGGGATTTTTCACCACCTCTCCTTTGTCCGGAAGGCGGCGCACACCGATGTCCGACCCCGTAGGAAAGCTTCCGAGCGAGCTCGACCAGCTCCCGGACCGCGACACCGAGGAGACCGCCGAATGGGCGGCCTCCCTCGACGCCGTCGCCAAGGCCGCCGGTACGCGCCGCGCCGAATACCTGCTCCGCCGCACCCTCCAGCACGCCGAGGCCGCCGGCCTCGCCCTGCCGAAGCTGCTGGAGACGGACTACGTCAACACCATCCCCACCTCCGCCGAGCCCGAGTTCCCGGGCGACGAGGAGATGGAAGCCAAGATCACCGCCTGGAACCGCTGGAACGCGGCCGCCATGGTGACCCGGGGCTCCAAGTACGGCGTCGGCGGCCACATCGCCACCTTCGCCTCGGCGGCCTGGCTCTACGAGACCGGCTTCCAGCACTTCTTCCGCGGGAAGGAGGCCGACGGATCGGGCGACCAGCTCTACATCCAGGGCCACGCCTCCCCCGGCATCTACGCCCGCGCCTTCCTCGACGGGCGCATCTCCGAGCAGCAGCTCGACAACTTCCGCCAGGAGTCCGGCGGCAACGGCCTGCCGTCCTACCCGCACCCGCGGCGCCTGCCGTGGCTGTGGGAGTTCCCGACGGTCTCCATGGGCCTCGGCCCGCTCTCCGCGATCTACCAGGCGCGCTTCAACCGCTACCTGCAGAACCGCAGCATCAAGGACACCGCCAACTCGCACGTCTGGGCCTTCCTCGGCGACGGCGAGATGGACGAGCCCGAGTCGACCGCCGCCCTGGCCCTGGCCTCCCGCGAGCAGCTCGACAACCTGACCTTCGTCATCAACTGCAACCTGCAGCGCCTCGACGGTCCGGTCCGCGCCAACTTCCGCGTGGTCCAGGAGCTGGAGGCCCAGTTCCGCGGCGCCGGCTGGAACGTCATCAAGTCGCTGTGGGGCTCCGCCTGGGACGAGCTGTTCCAGCTCGACACCACGGGCGCCCTGGTACGCCGCCTGCGCGAGGTACCCGACGCGCAGTTCCAGACGTACGCGACCCGCGACGTGGCCTACATCCGCCAGCACTTCTTCGGCGCCAACGCCGAGCTCGTGCAGCTGGCCGGCGTGCTCTCCGACGCGAAGATCGCCGAGTGCTTCCACAGCTCCCGCGGCGGCCACGAGCCCCGCAAGGTCTACGCCGCGTACAAGGCCGCCCTGGAGCACAAGGGCGCGCCGACGGTCATCCTCGCGCAGACCGTCAAGGGCTACACGCTGGGCGCCGGGTTCGAGTCGAAGAACGCGAACCACCAGATGAAGAAGCTGACGATCGACGAGTTCAAGGGCATGCGCGACCTGCTCGGGCTCCCGATCCCGGACAGCGCCTTCGCCGACGGCGTCGTCCCGTACGGCCACCCGGGCGCGAACAGCCCCGAGGTCCGGTACCTGAACGAGCGCCGCGCGGCGCTCGGCGGCCCGGCCCCGGCCCGCAAGGTCAAGCACGTGGCACTGCCGGCTCCGGCCGAGCGCTCCTTCGCCCCGCTGATCAAGGGATCCGGCAAGCAGGAGATGGCCACCACCATGGCCTTCGTCCGGCTCGTCAAGGACCTGATGCGGGACAAGGAGACCGGCAAGCGCTGGGTGCCGATCGTCCCCGACGAGGCCCGCACCTTCGGCATGGAGTCGCTCTTCCCGTCGGCCGGCATCTACTCGCCGCTGGGCCAGACGTACGAGCCGGTCGACCGCGACCAGCTCATGTACTACAAGGAAGCCAAGGACGGCCAGATCCTCAACGAGGGGATCACCGAGGCCGGCGCCATGGCCGACTTCATCGCCGCCTGCACGTCGTACGCGACGCACGGCGAGCCGATGATCCCGTTCTACATCTTCTACTCGATGTTCGGCTGGCAGCGCACCGCCGACCAGATGTGGCAGCTCGCCGACCAGCTCGGCAAGGGCTTCATCGTCGGCGCCACGGCCGGTCGTACGACGCTGACCGGTGAGGGCCTCCAGCACGCGGACGGCCACTCGCACCTGATCGCGTCCACGAACCCGGCGTCGCTCAACTACGACCCGGCGTTCGCGTACGAGATCGCGGTGATCGTCAAGGACGGTCTGCGCCGCATGTACGGCGAGAAGCCGGAAGACGTCTTCTACTACCTGACGGTCTACAACGAGCCGAAGGTGCAGCCGGCCATGCCGGAGGGCGTGGAAGAGGGCATCCTGCGCGGCCTCTACCGCTTCAACGAGGCCTCCTCGCTGGAGTCCGCCCCGGCCGCCGACGCCCCGAAGATCCAGCTGATGGCCTCGGGTACGGCGATCCACTGGGTGCTGGAGGCGCAGAAGCTTCTCGCCGCCGACTGGAACGTGGCCGCCGACGTCTGGTCCGCCACCTCCTGGGGCGAGCTGCGGCGCGACGCGCTGGAGTGCGACGAGGCGCTGCTGCGCGGCGAGGTGCGCACCCCGTACGTCACCCGCGCGCTGGAGGGCGTCACCAGCCCGGTGCTGGCCGTCTCCGACTGGATGCGCCAGGTCCCGGACCAGATCAGCCAGTGGGTGGAGCAGGACTGGACCTCGCTCGGTACGGACGGCTTCGGCCTGTCCGACACCCGCGAGGGCGCCCGCCGCCACTTCGGTGTCGACGCGCAGTCGATCGTGGTGGCCGCGCTGGCCCAGCTCGCCCGCCGCGGCGAGGTGCCGGCGTCCGCCATCAAGGAGGCCCGCGAGCGCTACGGCCTGTAAGGCACGCGCACCGCACGGCGAAGGCCGGTGCCCGCCCCCTGATCCCAGGGGTCGGGCACCGGCCTTTGGCCGTATGAGCGGTGGCGGCGAGGGGGCGCACCCGTGATGCTGGAGCGGTGATGGACGAGACGGAGTTCTGGGAGATCGTCGACCGTACCCGCGAGGCCGCCGAGGGCGACCCCGAGGAACACGCCGAGCTGCTCGTGGAGCGGCTGGCGCAGCTCGATCCGGACTCCGTCCTGGACTTCGCCCGGCACTTCGAGTCCCGGTACAACCGGGCGTACACGTGGGACTTGTGGGGCGCGGCGTGGGTGCTGCTCGACGGGGCGAGCGACGACGCGTTCGACTACTTCCGGTGCTGGCTGATCGGCCAGGGCCGGGAGGTGTTCGAGGGCGGGGTGCACGATCCCGACGCGCTCGCGGAGCTCCTGGACGAGTTCGACGAGGAGATCGACGGGGACGGCGAGGAGCTGGGGTACGCGGCCGACGAGGCGTACGAGCAGCTGACGGGGGCGGTGGCGCCGGATCTGGGCATTCCGTTGCAGGCGGCGGAGCCGGAGGGCACCCCGCTGGACTTCGAGAACGAAGCCGTGCTCGCGGAGCGCTTCCCCCGGCTGTGGGACCGCTTCAGAAGCTGACCGTCTAGTAGTGGGTCCCGCCGTCGATGCGGATCTCGGTGCCGGTGATGAAGGCGCCGTCCTCGGAGCCCAGCATGGCGACGACTCCGGCGACCGTCTGCGGGCCGGCGAAGCCCTGGCCGAGGGCCGGGGCCAGCTTGGCGAACAGGCTCCAGTCGGTGTCCTCGGGCAGGCCCGGGCCGTTGCCCGTGGTCATGCCGCTCTCGATGGAGCCGGGCGCGACGGCGACGAAGCGCAGGCCCTGCTTGCTGTACTCGGCGGCCAGGGCGTGGGTCATGGACTGGATGCCGCCCTTGCTGGCCGCGTACGCGGACATGTAGGGGTGGGCGAAGGACGCCGAGGTGGAGCTGAAGTTCACGACGACCGGCTGGTCGCCCGCCAGCAGCGCCGGGAGGGATTCGCGGATCACCAGGAAGGTGCCGGTGAGGTTGACCGCTATGACCTTGTTCCAGAAGTCGAGCGTGGTCTGGTGGGTGTGCGCGGAGCGCAGGATGCCGGCGGCGTTGACGAGCACGTCGAGCCCGCCGAGGAGGTCCACGGCGGCGGCGACACCGCTGCGCACGGCCGCCTCGTCGGATATGTCGAGGACGGCGGTGGTGAGGCGGTCCGCGTGCCCGTCGGCGGCGGCCTGCGCCGCGGTGCCCCCCAGCCCCTCCTCGTTGACGTCCACGGTGTGGACCCGGCCGCCCTCGGCGAGGATGCGGTGGACGGTGGCCCGGCCGATGCCGGAGCCGCCGCCGGTGATGAGGACGCGACGTCCTTCGTAACGGTTCATGGCGCGAGCGTACTCGCGGCATGACACGTTTTGCCAGCCTGTCAGAACATGCATTCAGAACGGGACGGGGAAGGTAGGCTTCACGCGTGAGATCCCCTCGTCCGTACTCTCCCCTGGCCGGCCCCGGAGCCCAGTCGCTGACCGAGCGCCGCAAGGCCGCCACCCAGCTCGACATCGCCCGCGCGGCCTGCGAACTGTTCGCCGAACACGGCCCCGACGGCACCACCGCCGAGGACATCGCGCACCGCGCCGGCGTGGCCCTGCGCACGTTCTACCGCTACTTCCGCAACAAGCAGGAGGCCGTGGCCCCGCTGCTCGCGGGAGGCGGTGACGCCTGGCGCGCCCTGCTCGCCGAGGAAGACCCCGCCACCCCCCTCGCGGAGTCCCTGGAACGCGCGGTGACCCGCTCGCTGAGCGACTCCCAGGCCGTCGAGGAGGGCCTGGAGGTGACCCGCGGCCTGCTCCGCGCGGCCGCCACCGACGAGGCCCTGCGCGCGGTCTGGTACCGCGTGAACCAGGACTCCGAGGAACGCCTGGTCCCGGTGATCGCCCGGCTGGCCGGCGAGGACGCCGACCCCCTGGGCGTCCGCCTCCTCGCGGCGGCCGCGACGGACGCCATCCGCATCGCCCTCGAACTCTGGTCGACGACGGACGCCCCGGTCGCCGGCCCCGGCTCCCCACCCGAACTCGCGGTCCGCTGCCTGCGCGATCTGACGTCCGCGATGCCCCTCCTCCGCAAGCCCAAGGCACCCGCCCCGCCTTCCCCCTGACCCGCCGCGTCGACAGCGCCCGAGGGGCGGCAGAGCACGGCGGGGGCGACAACGCAGCGGCCCCGCCGCTCTCCGGGGAGAGGGGCGGGGCCGCTGCGCGCGCTGCTTCTTAGATGTCGAAGTACATCTCGAACTCGTGCGGGTGCGGGCGCAGTGCGATCGGGGCGATCTCGTGCGTGCGCTTGTAGTCGATCCAGGTCTCGATCAGGTCCGGGGTGAAGACGCCGCCGGCCAGGAGGTACTCGTGGTCGGCCTCCAGGGCCTTGAGGACGTCCTCCAGGCTGGTCGGGACCTGCGGGACGCTCGCGTGCTCGTCGGGCGAGAGCTCGTAGAGGTCCTTGTCGATCGGCTCCATCGGCTCGATCTTGTTCTTGACGCCGTCGAGGCCGGCCAGCAGGAGGGCCGCGAACGCCAGGTACGGGTTCGAGGACGGGTCCGGGGCGCGGAACTCGACGCGCTTGGCCTTCGGGTTCGAGCCCGTGATCGGGATGCGCATCGCGGCGGAGCGGTTGCGCTGCGAGTACACCATGTTGACCGGCGCCTCGAAGCCCGGGACCAGGCGGTGGTACGAGTTCACCGTCGGGTTGGTGAAGGCGAGCAGCGACGGGGCGTGCTTGAGGATGCCGCCGATGTAGTAGCGGGCGGTGTCCGACAGGCCCGCGTAACCGGCCTCGTCGTAGAACAGCGGCTCGCCGCCGGCCCACAGGGACTGGTGCACGTGCATGCCCGAGCCGTTGTCACCGAAGATCGGCTTCGGCATGAAGGTCGCGGTCTTGCCGTTGCGCCAGGCGACGTTCTTCACGACGTACTTGAAGAGCATCAGGTCGTCGGCTGCGGCCAGCAGCGTGTTGAACTTGTAGTTGATCTCGGCCTGGCCGCCGGTGCCGACCTCGTGGTGCTGGCGCTCGACCTGGAGGCCCTGGGCGTCGAGCTCCAGGGAGATCTCGGCGCGCAGGTCGGCGAAGTGGTCGACCGGGGCTACGGGGAAGTAACCACCCTTGTAGCGGACCTTGTAGCCGCGGTTGTTCTCCTCGGAGCCGGTGTTCCAGGCGCCGGCCTCGGAGTCGATGTGGTAGAAGCCCTCGTTCGCGGAGGTCGCGAAGCGCACGCTGTCGAACACGTAGAACTCGGCCTCGGGGCCGAAGTACGCGGTGTCGGCGATGCCGGTGGAGGCGAGGTACGCCTCGGCCTTCTTCGCGATGTTGCGCGGGTCGCGGCTGTAGGCCTCACCCGTGATCGGGTCGTGGATGAAGAAGTTGATGTTGAGCGTCTTGTCCTTGCGGAACGGGTCCAGGCGCGCGGTCGAGATGTCGGCGCGCAGCGCCATGTCCGACTCGTGGATCGCCTGGAAGCCGCGGATCGAGGAGCCGTCGAAGGCGAGCTCCTCCGCCGGGTCGAACGCTCGCGCCGGGATGGTGAAGTGCTGCATCACACCAGGCAGGTCGCAGAAGCGGACGTCGACGAACTTGACGTCGTTCTCCTCGATGTACTGCTTCACTTCGTCGGCGTTCTGGAACATCCAACTCCTCCTACTCCCGGCCCCGGGGGAGGGCGGGCTTTATAGCTCGTGGTGCGTCAGTGCGGTGCCGCACGCTGACCCGACCATAAGCAGGCGGGATTTCTCAAGCATGACCCATTTGTTTCGCTCAAGTTAACCAGGGTCCCGTCGGAACGCTGTCGGACACCACCGGTACCGTGGTCGGGTGGACAACAGACAGGCAATCGGATCCTGGCTCTCCGGCCCCCGCGCGGCCGCCGAGGACATGGGCGTCGACTTCGGCTACCGGGGCCAGCGGCTCGGCCTGCCCCAGGAGGGGCCCGGCTCGGTGGCGCGCTTCGGCCGCCGCCTCGGCGCTCTCGCCGTCGACTGGATCGGCTGCGAGGTGATCGCGTACGGGCTGATCACGCACGGCAGCGCGAGCGCCACGAGCAACTGGACGCTGGCCCTCTTCGTGGTGCTGAGCATCCTCACCGTCGGCACCGTGGGATTCACCCCCGGGAAGCGGCTCGTGGGCCTGCGCGTCGTCGCGGAGGGCGGTGGCCGCCTCGGATTCGGCCGGGTCCTGCTGCGCACGGTGCTGCTCGCCCTGGTCATCCCGGCGCTGGTCTGGGACCGGGACGGGCGCGGCCTGCACGACCGCCTCGCGCGCGCCGTCCAGGTCCGCATCTAGGGCACACCGCACAGCAGCACGCAGGGGCGCCCCCGAAGCCGTTCGGCTCGGGGGCGCCCCTGCGTGCTGCTGTGCGGTGTATACGAAAAGCTGGTCAGCGCATCTTTCCGCCGCGCGGCATCCGCATGCCCTTGGGCATCGGGCCCTTCGGCAGCGGCATGTTGCTCATGAGGTCGCCCATGGCCCGCAGCTTGTCGTTGACCTGCGTGATCTGCGGACCGGCCAGTACGCGCGGCAGCTTGAGCAGCGTCGTACGGAGCTTCTTCAGCGGGACCTCGCCCTCGCCGGTGCCCACGATGAAGTCGTGCACGGGGACGTCCGGCATGATCCGGGCCAGCTTCTTCTTCTCGGCGGCGAGCATCGGCTTCAGCCGGTTCGCGTTGCCCTCGGCGATCAGCACGACGCCGGCCTTGCCGACGGCCCGGTGGACGATGTCCTGGCTCCGGTTCATCGCGACGGCCGGGGTGGTCGTCCAGCCCCGTCCCACGTTGTCCAGTACGGCCGCGGCCGCGCCCGGCTGTCCCTCCATCTGCCCGAAGGCAGCCCGCTCGGCCCGTCGTCCGAAGACGATCGCCATCGCGAGGAACGCCACCAGGAAGCCCAGGATGCCCAGGTAGACCGGGTGGTCGATCAGGAAGCCGATCGCGAGAAAGACACCGAAGGTGACGATTCCCACGCCCGCGACGATCAGACCGACCTTCGGGTCGGCCTTGCGCGTCATCTTGTACGTCAGGGCGATCTGCTTCAGTCGCCCGGGGTTCGCAGCAGTCTCTGCGTTTGACTTCCTCGCCATAGAGCGAAGTTTACGTGGCCTGCGGGGTCCGGGTCGCCGCGGCCTCGAGTACGTGCTCGGTTTCGACCCGGTCCTTGGCTCTGCGGCGGTCCTCGAGGACGGCGCTCCATGCGTTGCGGCGGGCGCCGCTCATGAGCAGCGACTCGAAGCCCCGGAAGGCGTCGGTGAACGACGGAATGGCAATGGCGCGTACGGGCGCGGCCTGCATGATGTCGATCCCTTTCACGGTGCTGGGCGGTACTCGGGGACGTTCTGGGGCGCACGGCGGGGTGCGGCAGCGGTGTGCGCCGGCGTGCGCGGTGCGTGGAGCCATCGTCACTGACTGGTGTTACCAGGGCATGACCGGTCGGTCAAACGGTGATGAAACATTTACGCGGCCCGCCGGACTCTCGTTACAGAGAGCCTAGGGGCCGCGTCGATGCGGTGTTACCCGTTGGTAAGACTTTGTGCGTGAGTTCACACAGTCCGTGCGGTAGCGCGCGTCACACCGTCGCGCGCTTCTCTGTGTCCTCGGTCGAGCTCCGCCTCGCCACCGCTCCGGCCGCGTGTCCGCCCTCGTGCCTCGGGCGAACCCGCAACCTACGCTCCGGCTCGGCTGCGCTTCTCCATCGCCTGCTGGTAGAGGCGCCCGGCCCGGTACGAGGAACGGACCAGCGGGCCCGACATCACACCGGAGAAGCCGATCTCCTCGGCCTCCTTCGCCAGCTCCACGAACTCGGCCGGCTTCACCCAGCGCTCGACGGGGTGGTGCCGCGGCGAGGGGCGCAGGTACTGGGTGATGGTGATGAGCTCGCAGCCGGCCTCGTGCAGCTCCTTCAGGGCCTGCGAGACCTCCTCGCGCTCCTCGCCCATGCCCAGGATCAGGTTCGACTTGGTGACCAGGCCGTAGGCGCGGGCCTGCCGGATCACGTCGAGCGAGCGCTCGTAGCGGAAGCCGGGGCGGATCCGCTTGAAGATCCGCGGCACCGTCTCCACGTTGTGCGCGAAGACCTCGGGGCGGGAGGCGAAGACCTCCTCCAGCAGCTCCGGGACCGCGTTGAAGTCGGGGGCCAGCAGCTCGACCTTGGTGTGGCCGCTCTCGCGGCCCGCCGTCTGCTGGTGGATCTGGCGCACGGTCTCCGCGTACAGCCAGGCACCGCCGTCGGCCAGGTCGTCGCGCGCGACGCCGGTGATGGTGGCGTAGTTCAGGTCCATCGTGACGACCGACTCGCCGACGCGGCGCGGCTCGTCCCGGTCCAGGGCCTCGGGCTTGCCCGTGTCGATCTGGCAGAAGTCACAGCGCCGGGTGCACTGGTCGCCGCCGATGAGGAAGGTGGCCTCGCGGTCCTCCCAGCATTCGTAGATGTTGGGGCAACCGGCCTCCTGGCACACGGTGTGCAGTCCTTCGCCCTTCACCAGGGCCTGCATCTTCGTGTACTCGGGACCCATCTTCGCCCGGGTCTTGATCCACTCGGGCTTGCGCTCGATGGGCGTCTGGGCGTTACGGACCTCGAGGCGCAGCATCTTGCGTCCGTCGGGTGCGACTGCGGACACGACCGGCTCCCTGTGACTTCGATTCTTCGGCGCCCACCAGGGTACGCCCGTAATTTCGTACGCTCTTACGTCGGCCAACCTGGCGGTGACCGGCCGCATTCCCCCGGTCGTCAGCCCGCGGCGGGCTCGGTCTCCCTGGGCCGCAGCTCCGCCTGCTCCAATACGTCCTTCAGGTGGCGTTCGACGACCGGCAGCACGTCGGCGATGGTGATCTCGCGGCCCAGTTCGTACGAGAGCGAGGTCACACCGGCGTCGCGGATCCCGCAGGGCACGATCCGGTCGAACCAGGTGTTGTCCGGGTTCACGTTGATCGCGAAGCCGTGCATGGTGACGCCCTTGGCGACGCGGATGCCGATCGCGGCCAGCTTGCGGTCCTCGCGGCGCTGGCCGGCGTTGGAGGGGGCGTACTCGGGGCCGTTCAGACGCGGGTCGAACTCCTCGTCCGTCAGCCGCGGGTCGAAGTCGAGGGAGAGCCCGCCTATCTTCGGGCGGTCCTCGATCGGGTCGCCCAGGACCCAGACCCCGGAGCGGCCCTCGACCCGGGTGGTCTCCAGACCGAACTCGGCGGCGGTGCGGATCAGCGCCTCCTCCAGCCGGCGCACGTGCGCGACGACGTCGACCGGGCGGGGCAGCTTCATGATCGGGTAGCCGACGAGCTGGCCCGGGCCGTGCCAGGTGATCTTGCCGCCGCGGTCCACGTCCACGACGGGGGTGCCGTCGAGCGGGCGCTCGCTGTCGGCCGTGCGCCGGCCCGCGGTGTACACGGGCTGGTGCTCCAGCAGGAGGCACGTGTCGCCGATCTCGTCCGCGAAGCGCGCGGCGTGGACCCGCCGCTGCTCCTCCCAGGCCCGGGTGTACTCGACGTGATCGGGTCCGAAGCCCAGATGGACAAACCCAAGCTCAGCCACCGCAGCGCCTCCTCGTTGAACCTGCCGTGTGCACGTATCGCACCAGCCAAGGGTACGGCGGCCGGAATCCGCCCCCTCAGTGGCCCGTCCGCGCGGGGCCGGCGGGGCCGGGTGGGCCCTCCTGCGGGCCCTCCTGCGGGCCCGGCGGCAGCGGCCTCGGCCGCCGGGACCGGCCCCGGGCCGCCGGCCGGTCCGGGTCCTCGTCGGCCGTCGGCAGCCGCCGGTGGCCCTCCGAGTGGTCGTTGACCCAGCCGCACACGCCGCACGCGTACCGTCCGTCCAGCCCCGCGATGTACGTGCCGCACCGCCGGCACTCGGCCTCGGTCAGCTCGGGCGCGGGCAGCGGTGCGGGCAGTCGTGCGGTGGCGTCGGCGGAGGGCTCCGCCGCGGGGGGCCTGGTCCTGCGGGTCATGTCGCGCAGCGTACGCGGGCGGAGGGGGTCAATCCGTAAAGGGCCCTACCGGTTCTGCACACGATCGGATGAATGTGGGACAGAGGGGGCGGCATGAGCGGAGTTCGCCGCTACATTCACGCCGTTCACAGGGCCGGGACTCCGGTCCGTCACGTCAGGAAACCGTGGAGCCGATGACGGAACGACCTGCCCAGCGCGTCCCCAACCGGCAGCTCGCGGCGCTGATCGCGGAAGCCGGGTTCTCCAACGCCGGTCTGGCCCGGCGCGTCGACCAGCTCGGCCTGGAGCACGGTCTCGACCTGCGGTACGACAAGACCTCCGTGACCCGGTGGCTGCGCGGGCAGCAGCCGCGCGGGACCACCCCGGCGCTGATCGCCGAGGTGTTCACCCGGCGCCTGGGCCGGCGGCTCTCCGCACAGGACCTGGGTCTGGACGCCTGCGCGCCCGTCTACGCCGGTCTGGAGTTCGCGGCCACCCCGGAGGAGGCCGTCGACATCGCCAGCGGGCTGTGGCGCAAGGACTCCGGCTCCCACGCCGAGCTGCGGAAGATCGCGTTCACCCCCGCCGGGCTGGTCGTCCCCAGCCGGGACTGGCTCATCGGGCGCGCCGACGAGCGCGTGGGCCGCGGCGCGGATCCGGCGGCGGCCGCTTCCGCCACCGCGGCCGCCGTCCGCGTCCCGGTCCAGGGGCGCGGCTCGGTGCCCCGGCAGCGGCAGATCGACCGGGGGCCCGGCCAGCGGGTGACCGGCGGGGACATCGCGGCGCTGCGCTCGGTCAGCGAGCTGTTCCGGACCCTGGACCACACGTACGGCGGCGGGCACGCCCGGCAGGCCCTGGTGCGCTACCTGGAGCACGAGGCCGAGCCGATGCTGCGCGGCACGTACGGGGAGACCACCGGGCGGCGGCTCTTCTCGGCCGCGGCCGACCTGACCCGGCTCGCGGGCTGGACCTCCTACGACATCGCCGCGCACGGGCTCGCCCAGCGCTACTTCGTGCAGGCCCTGCGGCTGGCGCAGGCCGCCGGGGACCGGCCGTACGGCTCGTACGTGCTGGTGACCATGAGCCGGCAGGCGGTCTACCTCGGCCACGGCCGGGAGGCGGTGCAGCTGGCCCGCGTCGCGCAGCAGGGCGTCGGCTCGGGTCCGCCGCCGGTGGTGCAGGCGCTCCTGCACTCGGCGGAGGCGCGCGGGCACGCGGTGCTGGGCGAGGTCCGGGCCGCGACGGCATCGCTGGTGCGGGCCGAGCGGGCGCTGGGCGCGGCCCGGCCGGGGGACGACGTACCGCACTGGGCGCGGCTGTTCGACGAGGGGCAGCTGGCGGACGAGTTCGGGCACTGCCACCGGGACCTCCAGCAGTACCGGGCCTCGGCGCAGCACGCGGAGCGCTCGCTCCAGTTGCGGGCGCCCGGGTTCGCGCGCTCGCGGCTGTTCTGCCGGGTGGTGCTGGCGACGGCGCGGCTGGGGCTGGGCGAGCTGGACCAGGCGTGCGCGCTGGGCGCGGAGGCGGCGCAGCAGGCGATGGAGATGCGGTCGGTGCGCGCGGTGGAGTACGTACGGGACTTCGAGCGCCGGCTGGAGCCGTACCGGGACGCCTCGGCGGTGCGGACGTACCGGGACCGGGTGGCGGCGCTGTCCTGAGCCGCTCGGGGGACGGGGCGGGCCCGGTTCCGCGGGGGAACCGGGCCCTGGACCCGTGCGCATTGCCTGGGGCGGTGTTCAGGCGACCGCCGCGACGGCGGGCTCCGCGCTCGCCGGGAGCCGGATGCCGAAGTCGCGCAGGACGGCGGTGGCGGCGCGGCGGGCCGAGTGCAGCGCCCCCTGGACGGTGTTGGAGTCGCGGTGGTCGCCGCACACGTACAGCCCGGCCAGGACCCGGACCGGCCTGCGCAGGTCGTAGGGCGGCGGCATCGCGGGGACGGCCTCGGGGGCGTGGTGGACGGCCAGCAGCTCCCATTCCCGGGTGCCGGTCTCGTACAGCCGGGCCAGCCGCGAGGCGACCGTACGGGCGGGCGGCGGCGGGCCGAGCACGGTGGTGGTGACCAGGCTCCGGCCGGCCGGGGCCCGCGTCGGGTCGACCGCGCTCATCACGGCGGTGTGGGCGACGGGCCACCGGGGATCGCCGTCGAGCAGCAGCGAGCCGTCCCACGGCAGCGGGGCGGCGGTGGCGTGGTGGATGACGGTGACCTCGTGGAACGCGGGCACCCGCAGCCCCGGCAGCAGTTCGGCGGCGGCCCGCGCGCCGGTGGCCAGGACGGCGGAGCGGCAGCTGAAGTCGCCGTGTTCCTCGGTGGTGACCCGTTTGGTCGCCACCGACCGGACCCGGACCCCGGTGCGCACCGTGCCGGGCGGCAGGGTGGCGGCGAGGAGTTCGGGCAGGGCCGAGGCCCCGCCCTCGGGCACGGCGAGCCGGCCGCGGGCGAAGGTGCGCAGGGCCAGGTCGGCGACGCGGCTGGAGGTGGTGAGCTCCGGATCGCGCAGCAGCGCGGTGAGCAGGGGGCGCAGGGTCGCGCCGAGGGCCCGGGAGCGCAGCGCGGCGTGCGCGCTGCGCTCGGGGCGGGCCAGTACGCGTTCCACCGGCAGGGCGGCGAGCCGGCCGAGGTAGGCGCTGAGCCGCGCCTGGTCGAAGGATCCGCTGGCCAGCGCGCGGGCCGGGGTCAGCGCCCCGGCCCTCGACTGCCGGCCGTCGGTGTGGACGAGCACCCCCGGCGCGAAGGGCTTCAGAACCAGGTCGGCAAGGCCGGGGGTCCGGTCGAGCTCCGTGTACGAGGTGTTGAGCAACTGTCCGATCCGGTCCAGCCGGAATCCGTCGACGTGCTCGGTGGCCATCCGGCCGCCGGGATCGCCCGCGGCCTCCAGGACGGTGACCGTGACCCCTGCGGCGATCAGGTGGTGCGCCGCCGCGAGTCCTGAGACTCCGGCTCCTACGATGATGACGTCCGCGTGCTGTGCGGTGCGGTGCGAGTTGGTGAGCACGTGCCCCTCCCCGAGGTCGGCGCGGCTGTGTGGGAATCCTCCTTCCCCCAACGGGCTCCAGGGGAACCCGAGTTCGGTGGGGTATTACGGCCAACTCCGGTCGCACACCGGTCGCATCCGGGTCACAAACGGTCGCACGGGGGCGGTGGCGTGCCGTGGGACGGTCCGGGCGCCCCTGACGACACGGCCTAGCGGGCGAGCGCGGCCCGGATCGACTCGTCGATCCCCGGGTGCCGGAAGGTGAAGCCGGACTCCAACAGCCGGGTGGGGCGCACCCGCTGACTGCCGAGCACGTCCCCGGCGAACTCGCCGAGTACGACGCGCAGGGCGGGGGCCGGTACGGCGAACAGCGTCGGCCGGTGCAGGACGCGGCCCATCGCGGCGGTGACCTCGCGGTTGGTCAGCGGCTCGGGGGCGGTGAGGTTGAGGGGGCCGGAGAGTCCGGGGGTGTCGATGGCGTGCCTCAGGGCGGCGATCTCGTCGTGCAGGGAGATGAACGACCAGTACTGGCGGCCGTTGCCGAGCCGGCCGCCGATCCCCGCCTTGAAGATCGGGAACAGCTTGCCCCAGGCCCCGCCCTCGGCGGCGACGACCAGTCCGGTCCGGGCGAAGACCGTCCGTACGCCGGCCAGCCGGGCGGGGGCGGCGGCCGCCTCCCAGTCGATGCAGACCTCGGGCAGGAAGCCCCGCCCGGCGGGGGCGTGCTCGTCGACGGCGCGGTCGCCGGTGTCGCCGTAGTAGCCGACGGCGGTGCCGCAAACGAAGACGGCGGGCGGCGCGTCGAGTGCGGCGATCGCCCGGGCCATGGCCGCGGTCCCCGCGACCCGGCTGTCCCGGATCTCCTTCTTGTACGCGGCGGTCCACCGGTGGTCGCCGACCCCGGCCCCGGCGAGGTGGACGACGGCCCCGCAGCCCGCGAGCCCGGCGGGGTCGACGTATCCGCGCCGCGGGTCCCACTCGGCCTCGTCGGCGGCGGCGGGCGTACGCCGTACGAACCGCACCACCTCGTGCCCGTCCGCCCGCAGGGACCGTACGAGGGCCTGGCCGATGAGCCCGCTGGAACCGGTGATGGCGATGCGCATGCCCCCATCATGCCGTCCGCCGCGCGGCGGACCGGGCACCGCCGCCCGGGCTCCTGGCCAGGACGCTCAGGACGCGCCCAGCCAGGTACCGGCCGCGTAGGTGACGCCCATCGCCAGGGCGCCGCCGGTGACGTTGCGCAGGATCGCCCGGGCGGCCGGGGCTCCGCCCAGTCGGGCGCTGATCACCCCGCACAGCGTCAGCGCCGCCAGTACCGCCGTCGCCGTCACCGGCACCCGCTCCGACGGCCCCGGCAGCGTGATCGCCAGCAGCGGCAGCAGCGCCCCCACCGTGAACGCGATCAGGCTCGCGAACGCCGCGTGCCAGGGGTTCACCAGCTCGTCGGGGTTGATCCCGAGCTCCACCCGCGCGTGCGCCTTCAGCGCGTCCCGCTCCGTCAGCTGCACCGCCGCCTCCCGCGCGAGGGCGCGGCTCAGCCCCCTGGCCTCCAGCAGCCCGGTCAGTTCCGCCAGCTCCGCCTCCGGCTCCTCCGCCAGCTCCCGCCGCTCCGTCTCCAGCGCGGCCCGTTCCGAATCCCGCTGGGAGCTCACCGAGACGTACTCCCCCGCCGCCATAGACAGCGAGCCCGCCAGCAGTCCGGCCACCCCCGCCGCCAGGATCGACGCACGTGAGGTGGTGGCCCCGGCCACGCCCACCACCAGGCCGGCGGTGGAGATGATCCCGTCGTTCGCGCCGAGCACCCCCGCCCGCAGCCAGTTCAGCCGCGAGCCGATCACCGCGCTCTGCTCCGCCCCGCCGCCCCCCGTTCCGCCGGCCCCCGCGCCGCCCATGCCGCCCGTTCCGCCCGTCCCGCCCGCTCCCGCGCCGCCCGCATCCGCATCCGTCACGGGACCACTGTCGGCGTCCGGACCCCGCACGGCCACCCGGCGGACCGGTCCGGCGTGCGCGCCCCCCTCCCGCGTACCAGGGTGGAGGGGTGAGACGCCGACGGGAGGAGCCTGGCTGGCTGCACGGGAAGCCGCCACCGCGCTGGGCGCGGCTCGCGCCCCCCGTGGCCCTGGTGGTGCTGGTGCTGGCGCAGGCCGCCACCCCGGGCGACATCGAGCTGGGCTACTTCCTGGCCGGTCTGCCCCCGGTCGCGGCCTTCGCGTACGGGGCGGCCGGCACGGCGGTCTTCGCCGGGATCGTGCTGCTGCTGCTCGGCGTGTCGTCCCTCGGGGTCGGGCACGCCCAGGGCGCCGATCTGGCCACGGTGGCCGTGGTCGCGCTGCTGAGCGTGGTCATCGCCTGGGTCCGGCGGCGCCGCGACGCGCAGCTGGTCAGCGTACGGACCGTCGCGGAGGCGGCCCAGCTGGCGGTGTTGCCGCCGGTACCGGACCGGGTCGGTCCGGTGCGCTGCGCCGGGCTGTACCGGGCCGCCCAGCGCGGCACCCTGGTCGGCGGCGACCTGTACGACGTACGGGTCGGGCCGTACGGGGTGCGGGCGCTGGTCGGGGACGTGCAGGGGCACGGCCTGGCGGCGGTCGGCACGGTGGCCGCGCTGCTCGGCGCCTTCCGGGAGGCGGTGCTGGACGATCCGGAGCTCGTGGGGGTGGCGGCCCGGCTGGACCGCAGGCTGCTGGCGGACACCGCGGGCCCGGGCGGGTCGGCCGCGCCCGGCTCGGCCGACCCGCCCGGATCAACCCGATCCGCCGGACCGACCCGCCCGCCCGGATCGACCCGCCCGCCCGGATCGACCGACCCGCCCGGATCGACCGACCCGCCCGGATCGGCGGCCCCGGCCGGATCGGCAGACGGATCCGGGGGCCGGCCGGAGCTGTTCGCGACGGCGCTGCTGCTGGAGTTCCCGCCCGGGCTGGACCTCGTACGGATCCTCTCGTGCGGGCATCCGCCGGCGCTGCTGCTCCGGGCTTCCACGGTGTCGGAGGTGGCGGTGGAACCGGGCCCCCCGCTGGGGCTCGGGCTCGCCGGCCCGGACCTGGCGGTGGTGGCCGACGTACCGCTGCTGCCGGGGGACCGGCTGCTGGCGCACACGGACGGGGTGACGGAGGCCCGGGACGCGGCGGGCGAGTTCTACCCCCTGGCGGTCCGGGTCCCGGCCCTGGAACGGGACCCGGCGGGGCTGGTCGAGGCCGTGTGGCAGGACCTGGTGGAGTTCACCGACGGCGGCCCCCGCGACGACGTGGCCCTCCTGGTCCTGTCCCTTCCGGAGGCGTGATCCGCGGGTGCGGGGGCGCCGTGCCCCCGACCGCCCTCCGGCGGATGTCGCCGGACGCCGGTCGGGGGCGGGGGCGGGGCTCAGGCTCCGTTGCTGACGATGAAGGCGCGGACCAGCTTGCACGTGACGTTCGACGGGCGGTGGATGCCCGTGCGGACCGCCATCGTGCGGATCTTCCGGTTGGTGGCGCGGCGGGCGTCGTACGTCCCCGAGTCGAGCAGGGATATCGCCAGCCGCATCGCCTTCAGACGGCGGTTGTGGCTCTCGTACCACTCGCGGGGCAGGCCCGCCGGCAGCGGCTTCTTCTTGACGGGCTCAATGGTCGTGGCAGTGGCCATCTACAGCCTCCCAAACGGTAGTTGGCTTCCTGTCGTTCTCCCTCGATTTTACCGGGGAGCACTGACAAAAGCCCCTGGCCAGACAGGCCCTGGCTAGGGTGGGGGCCATGGAGATCTGGATCAATCCCGCCTGTTCGAAGTGCCGTGGCGCGCTGACCCTGCTGGACGCGGAGGGGGCCGAGTACACGGTGCGCCGCTACCTGGAGGACGTGCCGTCCGAGGCCGAGATCCGCGAGGTCCTGGGCCGGCTCGGCCTGGAGCCGTGGGACATCACGCGCACCTCGGACCCGCTCGCGAAGGAGACCGGCGTACGGGACCTGCCGCGCGAGGAGACGGACGCGGCCCGGGGGCTCTGGATCGCCCACCTGGCGGCGCACCCGAAGCTCATCCAGCGTCCGATCATCACGGCGGAGGACGGCACGGCGGTGGTCGCCCGCTCGGAGGAAGCGGTCCGCGAGGCCCTGTCCCGGCGCGGCTGAGGCGCGCCCGCTCCTCATCTCGGCCTCACCTCCCCACCCCATAGGGTGTGAAACGAAGCAAAGGGGATGTACCGCACCAGAAGGACCGCGCCAAAGGACAGCGATGACCGACGAGCAGACCCGGCCGGACCAGCCGGACCAGCCGGACCAGCCGAAGCGGCCGGACGCACGGCACCAGCAGCAGCGCCCCCGGCCCCACCTGCCCCCGCCGCGCCGGGGTGCCGACTGGATGTTCGGCGGGGTCTACGGGACCGTGCTCGCGTCCGGCCTGCTGGCCGCGCTCGATCAGGCGGGCGGCGAGTACACCCCGTTCTACGACGCCACCTGGGTACTGGTCACCGCCGGCGCGGCCGCGCTCGCGCACGGCTACTCGCACCACATGACCAGCCATCAGGCCGGCTCCGCCGCCCACCGGTGGCGGGTGCTCTCGCGGGCGCTGTGGAACGAGTGGCCGATGATCGTGGCCACTCTTCCCACCGTCCTGCTGCTGGTCATCGCCGGGATCGCCCACTTGGACTCCCACACGGTGACCGCCGTCGGACTCGGCCTGAACACCGCGCTGCTGTTCGCGTGGGGCTCCTTCGTGGCCCTCCGCGTCGGCTACCGGCTCGGCTCGGCCCTGCTCATCGGCATGGCGGACGCGACCATCGGCCTCGCCATCATCGTGGCCAACGCGGTCATCAAGTAGCCCGGCGGGCGGCCCGCCGGGGCCCCGGCCCCTCAGTCCGGGAGCTGGGACTCGGCCTCCGACAGGATTTCCGTCAGGCGGGCCGCGAACCGTGCGTCGCGCGGGTCCGGCACGCCGGTGCGGGCGGCGGTGAGCAGCGCGTCCAGGGCGCGCCCGTACGCGCCCGGCACGTCGGTCCAGTTGGGCAGCGAGAAGACGCCCTCGGCTCCGCGCAGCTCCAGCCCCACCCCGGCCGCCGCCGTCGGCGCGCCCAGGCTGAGCACGGCCGTGCTCGCGGCGCCCGAGGCGTGGCGCAGGGCGAGCTGGACCACGTCGGAGGGTCCGCGGGTGGCGGTGACGGACGTGACGTCGCCGAGGACCGGGATCAGGACGGACAGGGCGTGCGGGCCGACGTCCCACAGCCCGCCCTTGGCCTTGCGCCAGGGCGAGGCGGCGTACGCGCTGGGCGTGCCGTCGGGCGGGAACACGGCGCCGAGCCAGTGGGCGCTCGCCGTGAACCACCCCGAGCGGCCGGCCTGCTCGGCGACCCAGCCGGCGGCCGGCTCGGCGAAGCGGAGGGTGAGGAAGACGACGGAGGCGACGCCGTGCCGGGCGACGGCGTCGGCCACGGCGCGGGCGTCCTCGACGGTCGTGGCGACGGGCTTGTCGAGCAGCAGTTGGCAGCCCGCGGCGGCGGCGCGCACCGCCAGCGGGGCCTGGACGTCCGGCGGCAGGGCGAAGGCCACGACGTCACAGTCGGCGAAGAGCGCGTCGGGGTCTTCGTACACCTTCACGCCGTACTCGTCGGCCAGCTCGGCGGCGGCTTCGGGGCGGCGGCCCCACACGCCGGCGAACTCGGAGCCGGCGTGCGCGGCGAGGGCGGGGGCATGGGTGCGGTGGGCCCAGGGGCCGGTGCCCAGCAGGCCGACCCGGGGGCGGGCCGGCGGGCGGGGCGCGTCGATGGGATCATCGGCCGAGGTCAAATCGTACGAAATGCTCACCTGCTCAGTCTGCCCCACTCGGACGGGTGTGCTGCCACCAACCCGCACAACCCACCCGACCTGCGGCGTAAACCTCGGTAACACGGGGTTCACACACGGGCAACGGAAGAGAAATCGCGACCGGGCACGCTGCGGTCAACACCGCAACGCACCGCAGTACGACAAGCACAGCGCACCGCACCGCACACAGCACGACCAACGCAGCACCCGCAGAGTCTGCGCCGGAGCGACGCACCGAAGGATGGGGCCCGTGAGCTACAAGGCTGAGTACATCTGGATCGACGGCACCGAGCCGACGGCGAAGCTGCGCTCCAAGACGAAGATCCTGGCCGACGGCGAGGCGCTGTCGATCTGGGGCTTCGACGGATCGAGCACCAACCAGGCCGAGGGCCACGCCTCCGACCGCGTGCTCCAGCCGGTGTTCTCCTGCCCGGACCCGATCCGCGGCGGCGACAACGTCCTCGTGCTGTGCGAGGTCATGAACATCGACATGACCCCGCACGCGTCGAACACCCGCGCGCTGCTGCGTCCGGTCGCCGAGCAGTTCGGCGACCAGGAGCCGATCTTCGGCATCGAGCAGGAGTACACCTTCTTCGACGGCATCCGGCCGCTCGGCTTCCCGGTGGGCGGCTTCCCGGCCGCGCAGGGCGGCTACTACTGCGGTGTCGGCTCGGACGAGATCTTCGGCCGCGAGATCGTCGAGAAGCACCTGGACCACTGCCTCGCGGCGGGCCTGAGCATCTCCGGCATCAACGCCGAGGTCATGCCCGGCCAGTGGGAGTTCCAGGTCGGCCCGGTCGGCCCGCTGGAGGTCTCGGACCAGCTGTGGATCGCGCGCTGGCTGCTGTACCGCACCGCCGAGGACTTCAACGTCTCGGCGACGCTGAACCCGAAGCCGGTGAAGGGCGACTGGAACGGCGCGGGCGCGCACACCAACTTCTCCACGAAGGCGATGCGCGAGGACTACCGCGCCATCATCACGGCGTGCGAGGCGCTGGGCGAGGGCTCGAAGCCGCTGGACCACGTCAAGAACTACGGCGCCGGCATCGACGAGCGCCTGACGGGCCTGCACGAGACCGCCCCGTGGAACGAGTTCAGCTACGGCGTCTCGGACCGCGGCGCCTCGGTCCGCATCCCGTGGCAGGTGGAGAAGGACGGCAAGGGCTACATCGAGGACCGCCGCCCGAACGCGAACGTGGACCCGTACGTGGTGACCCGCCTCATCGTGGACACCTGCTGCACGAGCCTGAAGAAGGAGGGCCTGGTCTAGGGAACCCGGCCCGCCCCGCCCCGCTTCTGCGACACGACGCCCGTCGAGCCCCCGTGGCCCGGCGGGCGTTGGGCGTTGGGCCGCGCGCGTCGGGCGTTGCCCGTCCGCGGTCCCGGTTACCGGAGGTCCGCTGGAGGACCCATCGCGGAATTTGAGATTCCGCTCCACTAGGTGAGACGGGATCTGCCCTGTGCCCCCCACATCTGCTTCAATGACGCTCATGGCCAGCCACTCACACACCTCGAACGGTCGCAGCGACCTCGAGCCGTTCTGGCCCTCCCGTCAGGATCACGACTTCGACCGGGTTTGTTGCCGCACGGAGAACGCGCCGGCCCTCTAAAGCCTTTCGGGATCCGCCAAGAGAGCTCCCCCGAGGCCTTCGGTCTGCGCGGTGCGCGAGGACGTACGTACCTCTCCTGCCGACCACTTCGCGTGAAAGAGCTGACCACTCATGTCCCACACCCGTTCCCTGACCTCTGCCGCCTCCGCCGCCTCTGCCGCGACCGCTGCGACCGTGCCCCCCGCCTATCCGCCCAGTCCCCGCCACCGGCTGCGCGCCGTGGACCGGAACGAGGTCGCCCGCGTGGTCGACCTCCTGCCGCCCGGCGCCACCTGGCTGCCCGCGCCGCAGCACGCCGTGCCGACGCTGCCGGGCCAGCCGCCGATGGTCGGATACCTGGTCCTCGTACCGGCCGGGTCGGACGACCTGCAGCCGCCGATCGCCTTCGCCCCGCAGTCCGTTCCCCGGCCCCCGGCCCCCGCCGCCGCTCCCGCCCCGGAGACCGCGACCGCCGCCGGGGACGGGCTCGTCCGGATCGACGCCGCCCAGCGCACCGCCGAGGTCGACGGCCGGGTACTGGACCTCACGTACCTGGAGTTCGAGCTGCTGGCCCACCTGGTGGCGCACCCGCACCGGGTGCACAGCCGGGACCAGCTGGTGACCACGGTCTGGGGCTACGGTCACGTCGGCGACGGCCGGACCGTGGACGTCCACGTCGCCCGCCTGCGCCGCAAGCTGGGCGCGGCGCACCGCGGCGCGATCCAGACCGTGCGCCGCGTGGGCTACAAGTACGCGCCCTGAGCAGACGGACGGTGGGCCCGTACTCCGTGCAGGAGTACGGGCCCACCGGCTTCCGGACTAAGCCGCGCGGCGCGCCGCGACCGCCCCCAGCAGCACGTCGACCGCCAGGAACGCGACCAGGCTGATGCCCAGCAGCGGTACGAACCACCCGACCACCGCGGTCACGGCGGCGAACGGGAGCAGCATCGTCAGCGGCACCTTGCGCCAGGCACCGCGCGGCTGGGCGCGGCCGGCCGACAGGGCGCGGTCCTTGGTGGGACGGCGCAGCCACCACATCCGGTAGCCCCAGAAGACCAGGAACATCACCGCGACCGCGAGCGCGCCGAGCGCGATCTGGTTGGCGAGGCCGAAGGTCTTCCCCATGTGCAGGTCGATGCCGAAGCGCGTCAGCTGCGCGAGGACGGGGTAGTCGGCGAAGCGCAGTTCGTCGATGATCCGGCCGTCGGCGGGGTCGACGGCGACCGAGTCGAGGTGCACCGGCAGCTGCTTGTCCTGCTCCTTGATCACGTAGCCGTTGCCCTTGGCGGGCAGGGTGACGCGGAGCTCGTGGGTGACCCCGGCGGCGCGGGCGGCGGCCACGGCCTTGTCGACGCCGATGTCGGCGGTGGCCGGGGTCGCGGGCATCTCCATTCCGTCGGGCATGGCGTGCCCGGTGTGGCCGGCGTGCGCGTCGGAGCCCGAGGCCGAACCGGGGGCGAGGGCCGCGGACACCGAGGGGGTGGCGCCGCCGAGTCCGTCCTGGAGCTGACCGATGTTCTCGCCCGCGTACTTCGACCAGGTCAGGCCGGTGGCGGAGAGCCCGACGAGTCCGACGACGGCCCAGAGGCCGACGGCCCCGTGCCAGGACAGGGTCTTGCGGCGGCCGGTGGCGGCGCGGTCGGGCAGGACGAGCAGGGCCTTGCGGGAGCGGCGGCGGCCGATCCACAGGGCGAGTCCGCCGAGTGCGACGACCCACAGCCAGCTCGCGGCGAGCTCGCTGTAGTTCCGGCCGAACTCGCCCAGCTGGAGGCTGGAGTGGAACTCGCTGAGCCAGGCGCGCAGCGGCAGCGCGTCGCCTTCGGTGGTCAGCTGTCCGTTGACGTGGGCCGTGTACGGATCGACGAACACGGTACGGGTCTGGCCCTCCTCCAGCCCCGGAACCTCCATGATCACGCGGGTGGTCGCCTCGGGGTCGGGCGCGGGCCACACGCCCACGACCTTCCCCTCCGGCACGGTGGCCCGGGCGGCCGTGAGCTGGGCGCTGAGCGGCACGGTGCTCTCGCCGACCTTGGCGACGTTCAGCTCATCGGCGTAGATGATCTTCTCGGCCTGCCAGGAGCCCGCGTACAGCAGACCGGTGGCGGCCGCGAGGAAGAGCAGCGGGGCTATCAGGATCCCGGCGTAGAAGTGCATGCGCAGGAGCAGCGGCCGCAGGGCGGCCCAGGCTCCGGGCTTCGAGGACGCGGCGGCCACGTCGGATGTGGCGGGTGCGTCAGGTGTGGCGGTGTTTGCGGCGGCGTCCGGGGTGCGGACGTCCTGAACCTCGTCAAGGGACATGTGGGTCCTAGGTATTGGCGCGTTGGCGAAGACATGGGTGATCGGGCCCCAGGTCCCGCCCCTCGCCAATGCGGAGGTGCGCCGGTCGGTCAGACGGCGCGGGCGGGACGGCCGGGGGCCGTGGCGCGGGTGTTCCGCCACCCGGGCGGACCGCGGCGCACCAGGGCGTGGGCGGGCACCGCTCCGCGCAGCCCGCGCGGGGGTTCGTACGAGGGCCGCGGCGCGGGCGGCGCCGGTACGGGGGCCACCCCGGCCCGGAGCAGCGCGAACGCGCGGGCGAGCGGCCGGGCCGCCAGCAGCGCGGCGGCGCCGAGGACCGGGGCCAGGCGGAACACGGCGGCCTCGCCCCTGGCCAGCCAGGCGGCGCAGAACAGACCGGCGAGCACGTGCGCGGCGATCATGCCGAGGCCGCCGTGCCCCGCCATGTCGGCCATCCCGGCCATGTCGGCCATCCCGTGCAGGTCCGCCATGCCGTCCATGGCATGCACGGCGCCCGTGCCGGCGGTTCCGGCCGCGTCCGGCATCGTCACGCCCGTCATGCCCGTCATGTGGTGGCGCCCCGGCATGGGCGTGGCGAGCGGGACGCCCTTCCCGGCGTGTCCGCCGTGCCCGGCCTGGCCGCCCGAGAAGAGCAGGTGCAGTACCCCCTGCACGGCGAGCAGCGCCGCGCTGATCCCGACGGGCCCGCGGCGGCGCCCGGCGGCGAGCCACGCGAGTCCGCCCGTCACCCCGAAAGCACCCAGAAGGCCCATCAGGGGAATATCTTCACCGGACATGTACGAATGCCCCACAGCACCCAATGCGGTGCACACCGCCGCGAACATCGCGGCCCGTGTGGCGCGCAGCGGCGCGGGAGTTCCTGACATGGCTGAAACATGCTCGCACGGGCCCCGGTTCCGCCAGCCCGAGGGGCGTGTCCGATCATGATCGGATGAATTCACTGCCCTGGCCGCCACCGGCCCTCGGTGTGGTGTATGCGGGCGGGGTCCAGCTCGGCGCGTACGCCCTGGAACGACTGGGTACGGCGGAGCGGGACCGGGTGCTGCGGGGCTGCTCGACGAATGTCGACAATCTCGCCGCCGGTCGCTGGGAGACCCTGCTGAGCAGCGCCTTCGTCGTCGAGGAACCCATGCCGCTGCCGTACGCGCTGCTGCTCGTCGCGGTCCTCGGGTACGCCGAGTACGCGTACGGGGCCTGGTGGACGGTCGGGGTGTTCCTCTTCGGGCACGCCACGGCGACGCTCCTCGTGTTCGGCGCCCTGCGCGGGACGGCCGACGCCCCGACCCGGCGGGCCCTGGACGTGGGCGCCAGCTACGGCTTCAACGCCGTGCTCGGCGCGCTGACCTCCGCGCTGCCGCGCGGCCCGGTCCGTACGGCCGCCCGGGTGGGACTGCTGGCGCTCGCCGTACAGCCGGTGCTCAAGCGGGAGCGGACCTTCACGGACGCCGGGCATCTGGCGGCGCTGGGGATCGGGGTCGGGCTCTCGCTCGCCCTCGATTGCCTATCCGGGACGAAACATCAGAAAATCGGGTGAATGCACACCGCCCGCACCACGTGAAACGCCCGCACTACCCGCACCACCCACGCCGCACCCACACCGCTGGAGCCGCCACGATGACCACGACCACCCCCTCCACCACAGTCGCCAACCTCCGCGACCTCGGCGGCACCCTCCTCTTCGGCGGCCGCACCGTCCGCCCCGGCCTGGTCCTGCGCTCCGGCCAGCTCGACCGCCTCGACGTGGACGCCGACCCGGTCGTGGCCGCGCTGGGCCTGCGCACGGTCATCGACTTCCGCACCGACGCCGAGCGCGCGGCCCACCCGGACCGGATACCGCAGGGCGTCCGCCTCCTGGTCGGCGACGTGCTGGCCGACAAGCTGAGCTCCGGGAAGATCCCGGCCGCCACGCAGCTCAAGGACCTGCTGTCCGACCCGGCGATGGCGGAGGAGCACCTGGGCGGCGGCAAGGTGCAGGCGCTGTTCGCCGACACCTACCGGTCCTTCGTCTCCACCGCTTCCGCGCAGGCCGCGTACCGGACCCTGCTCACCGAGCTGGCGGACCCGCAGGCCGGCCCGCTGCTGTTCCACTGCACCGCCGGCAAGGACCGTACGGGCTGGGGCGCGACCATCGTCCTGTCGCTGCTCGGCGCGGACGACGAGACCCTGATGGACGAGTACCTCTCCGTCAATCCGGCGGTCAAGCAGGCGTTCGCGCCGATGATCGAGGGCTTCACCGTCGCCGGCGGCAACCCGGACATCGCGCTGGGCCTCATCGGGGTGTTCCCCGAGTACCTGGAGGCGGCGCTCGAAGAGGTGCGCACGCGCTACGGCTCGATGGAGAAGTACGTGCGCGAGGGCCTCGGCGTCCCCGACGAGGCGGTCGAGGCGCTCCGCGCCCGCCTGACGCAGTGACCGCCCGACGGCGTGACCGCGTGACCGCCCGACGGCCCGACGGCCCGACGGCCCGACGGCGTGACGCTCTGACCCGACCGTGCGACCCGGGGACGGGTGACCATCCGACGATTCGCTCGTTCTGCTGAACGTGACTGCGCCGGACACCGCCACCCGCCCCCCGTCTCCCGTGCCGCCCGACGTCGAGCTGGCCGAGGCCGCCATCGTCGAGCACTACCCGCGGCTGGTGCGGCTCGCCTATCTGGTGCTGCCGCCCGCCCTCGGCCGCAACCGGCGGGTGCTCACCGCCCATTCGCTGGCCCAGCGGGCGCTCCCGCGCGGGCGGCGCGGCGCCGGGGCGGCAGCCGCCGCGGCCGCCGTACAGGGCGGGGTGCCGGGCCAGCGCGGGACCCCGGGCGCCGATCCGGGGTACGCGTACGTGCGGCTGAGGGTGCTGCGGGCCGCCCTGGAGGCCGGGATTCCGCTGACCTTCCGGGCGCTGCCCCGGCGGGCCCAACTGCCTCCGCTGCTCCCCCAGGTGTGGGGGCTGCGGCTGTTCCCGCGCTCCGGCGGGGCCGAGGAGCTGGCCCTGGACCAGTGGCTGGCCACGCTCGACGGGCCCGGCCGGGCGGCCTGCGTACTGCGCGCCCTGGAACGGCTGCCGGAGCCGGAGGTGCTCCGGGTGCTCGCCGAGGCCGGGGTCGCGAACCCGGCCGCCGCCGTCGCGGAATCGGGGGATCCGGCCAACGACGCCCTGTTCGCGTCCCCCGAGTTCGATCCGTGCGTACTCCAGGCGCGCCCCACCGACCTGCTGCGCCGGCGCCGGTTCGGGCGGGCCGCCCTGGCCGCCGCGGCCGCCCTCGCCGTATGCGGGGCGCTGCTCGCGCTGCCCGGCGGCGGCTGGGGCGCGGACGGGGCCGCGGCCCCGCCGTACGCCCAGAACGCGGCGGCGGAACAGGCTCTGGACCCGGGCAAGCTGGTCCGGGTCGCGCCGGCCGCCTGGCGCACGTCCTCCCGTACGGGCTTCTCCACCTGGCCCGCCCGCGGCGACCGCACCGACGACGCCGAACTGCTGCGCCGGGCGCTGGCCGTGTGGGCCCGGCCCGGCCGGGCGGTGGTCGCCTCGGCCACCCCCGGCACCCCGCCCGGTCCGCCGATGGGCCCGCCGCAGCTGCTGTTCGCGGGCACCGTCGACCAGGCGGTCGTGGTCCTGCTGTACGACGGCCTGCGCGTGGTCCGGTACGCCGAACCCCGCACGGGGACCTCGGTCGCCGCCCTCGACTTCGCCCGGACCGACGCCGCCTCGGCGGAGAGCGCGACCGCGCTGGTGCTGAGCCGGGTCGACGGCAACGTCCGCTACCTGACCGCGCCGTGGGTCACCGGCGCGGGGCTGCGGGACCTGCTCAAGCCCGGTGAGGCTCCGGCGGCGCTGAAGCTGGGGCAGGACGGGATCACCCCGCCGGTGGCGAGCCCGGCCCCCGCGGGCAACTGCACCGGCTGGAACGCCCTGGCCCTGACCGGGGGCGGCGCCACCCGGCTGGTCACCGACCTCGGCGAGCTGACCCCGGCCCGGCTGACCTCGGGCGCGCCGGGCGCGGAGCGCGACGTGGCGGAGGGGGCGGAGCTCGGCGACTGGTCGCGGATCGCGTGCCTGCTGCCGTCGGTCCGCTCGCACGGCGTCCGCAGCGTCAACGCCTGGACGTACGCGAAGCAGCCGCTGCCCGAGGGCGATGGCACCGCGACCTGGCTGTGCAGCCGGGCCGAGACCTGGGCGGGTACGGAGGACCGGGTGCAGGCGCAGTTCCTGGCCCCGGGCGCGCCGCTGGCCGCGCAGGCGGCGAAGGCGGAGGGCTCGCCGGCGTGCGGGGCGCGGGAGCCGCGGGTGCTGGCGGGCGTGCTGTGGAAGTCGAAGGCCGGCCAGTGGTACGTGCTGGCGGCGGGCAGTGCGCAGTTCGCCTCGCTGTCGGTGTCGGGCGGCGGGGTGAACGGGTCGGCGAACGGCAACCGGCTGGCGGTGAAGGCACCGGCGGGGGCTCAGGTGGAGCTGGCGGGCAAGCTGACGGACGGTACGAAGGCGGGGGTGCTCCGGTAGCTCCACCGCACTGGGTGAATCTTCAACCGTCAACGGCGGCCGGGGAGTTGGCGGGATCCGGACATGACTGCCACCGCATGAACATGGCATGATCGGATTCCGGTTACCACGCGGTAACCCCCCACACCCCTCACGTACCGAAGGTTCACCCACGTGCGCTTGCTCGCCCGACGCCTCCTGCTGCCCGGACTGACCACCCTGGCGCTCACCGCCACCGGCTGCTCCTCGACCCCGCACACCGCCGCCGCCGACGCGGCCGCCCCCGCCACCCTCGCACCCGCCGGCGACGGCACGTCGCAGCAGCTCGACGTGGCCGCGGCCCCGCAGGGGACGCCGACCCCGGCGGCCGTGGCCCGCGCCGGCGGGAAAGGCCGGACGGAGCAGTCCTCGCTGAAGGTCGCCTCGTACGACCAGGCGAGCGGACGGGCCGTCATAGCCAAGGCCCCGCAGGGGCCCGCCCCGTCCTCCTCGCCGAGCAAGAAGCCCGAGCCGGGCAAGAAGCCGGACCCGGGCAAGTCCCCCGAGGCCGACAAGCCCGTCGCGGTCGGCGACGTCATCGCCAGCGCACCGGCGCCCGGCGCCCCCAACGGCCTGCTGGCCAAGGTCACCGAGGTCATCGGGAAGACCGACCGCGGCACCGAGGTCAAGACCGCCTCCACGACGCTGGCCTCCGTCCTGAACGACGACAAGGCCGACGGCAAGGTCCCCGTCGACCCGTCCTCGGTCACCGTCGAGCCCCTGATGAAGGGCGTCACCTTCTCCTGGGCCAAGACCGGGGGCGTGAAGTTCGGCCCCGAGGGCGCGAAGCTGCCGCTCGGCAACCTGCGGCTCGACGTGAACGCCGCCGTGGACACCGCCCCGGACGCCCCGGCCTCGGCCGGCGCCTCGGTCTCCGGATTCGTCCAGCTCGCCCCCCAGGTGGAGTTCTCGTACGACGGCACCCCGGGCGGCGGCTCCGGCCCGCACGGCGCCTTCCTCGGCATGAGCGGCGACTGGTCCTCGCAGTGGAAGCTCCAGGGCCGCGCCGCCGCGAGCACCGGAGCGCCCAAGCGGATCCCGTTCGCCAAGCTGCACAGCGCCCCGGTCATCCAGGTCGGCCCGGTGCCGGTCGTGGTCAACCTCGACCTGACCTGCTACGTCCAGGTGGAGGCCGACGGCCACGTGACCCTCGACGTCCAGCAGGACGTCAAGGGCGACTTCAAGATCGGCGGCAGCTACGCGCTGGGCAAGGGCTGGACGCCGGTCAGCCAGTCCAACGTCAAGAGCACGCCGGTCACCGCGACCGTCACCGCCGCCGGCAAGGTCAAGGGCGCGCTCGGCGCCGAGGCCTCCGTCGGCCTGTACGGGGCCGTCGGCGTCAGCGCGGACTTCGCCCCGTACCTGCGCGGCGAGGCCGACGTCAAGGCGAGCGCGTCCAGCGACGGCAAGACCTCCCTCAGCGGCGCGTGGGCGCTGTACGGAGGCTTCGACCTGAGCGGGAACCTGCACCTCCAGCTGTCCCTGTTCGGCACGCCGCTCTTCGAGCGCAAGATCCCGCTGGGCGCCCTCAACCGCGAGTGGGCGCTCGCAAGCGGGCACGCCGGGCGGTAACCGGACCTGAGGACCCTGAAGTCCCCCGGGCGCGGCGCGCCCGGGGGACTTCCGCATGCCCGGGGCCCTCGGGCCGGAACTTGATGGGCGCAGAGGGGTTTTCCTCTCCCCTACCCCTCAGTACATTGACGCCATGTCTAATACGCCGCACGCGCCCGCCCCCGTGGCGTCGGAGCACATCGAGCTCAAGGCGCGGAACGTGTCCTTCGGCTGGGAGGACACCCCGCTCCACTGGCTGCCCGGCGACCCGTTCGCCACGCACACCATCAACGTGCTGCACCTGCTGCTGCCCGCGGGCGAGCGCTGGTTCGTGCACGTCTACAAGCAGGTGCTCCCGTACATCAAGGACGAGCAACTGCGCGCGGACGTCGTCGGGTTCATCGGCCAGGAGGCCATGCACGCCGCCGCGCACGACGACGTGCTCCCCCACCTGAAGCGCCTCGGCCTGGACCCGACCCCCTACACGGCGCAGGTGGACTGGCTCTTCGAGAAGCTGCTCGGCGACCGGACGCTGCCCCCGGGCAGGGCCCGCCACTGGTGGCTCATGGAGCGGGTGGCGCTGATCGCGGCGATCGAGCACTACACGGCGTTCCTCGGGAACTGGGTGCTCAACGCGGACGAACTGGACCGCCGGGGCGCGGACCCCGTGATGCTGGACCTGCTGCGCTGGCACGGTGCGGAGGAGGTGGAGCACCGCTCGGTGGCCTTCGACCTCTTCATGCACGTGGACGGCGGCTACCACCGGCGGGCCCGGACCTGGGCCACCGCGTTCACGGCGCTCGTCTTCCTGTGGCAGCGGGGCGCCCGCTTCTTCATGGAGAACGACCCGGAGCCGACCGCCGCCAAGGCGTCCCTCGGCCAGTTCTTCCGGGCGGGCCGGCAGGGCACGCTGCCCTCGGCGGGCGCGATGCTCAAGTCGATCCCGACGTACCTCTCCCGTACGTACCACCCCTCCCAGGAGGGGTCGACGGCCCAGGCCGTGGCCTACCTGGCCTCCTCCCCCGGCGCGAACGGCGGTGCCACCGCATGAGCCGCGCCCTGAAGCTGGCGGCGGTCGCGGGCGCGGCGCTGCTGACCCGGCGCGCCCTGCGGGGGCGCATCGCCCGCTCCCCCCTGTGGCCCCTGCCGGCGCTGGAGACCCCGGTCTCGGGCCACTCCCCGCGCCGTTGGCTGCCCGCCCTGATCGTGTCCCGTACGGAGCCCGCCGACGGGGTCCTGACGCTGACCCTCGAATCGGCGGAGCTCCCGCCGTGGAGCCCGGGCGCGCACGTGGACGTACAGCTCCCCTCGGGCCTGGTCCGCCAGTACAGCCTCTGCGGCGACCCGGCCGACGCGGGCCGCTACACGATCGCGGTCCGGCTGGTCGAGGACGGCCGGGGCGGCTCGCGCGAGGCGCACGCGCAGCTGCTGGAGGGCGCGGAACTCCCCGTACGCCCGCCCCGCAACCGCTTCGAGCTGGAGCCCTCCTCCTCGTACCTCTTCGTGGCGGGCGGAATCGGCATCACGCCGATCCTGCCGATGCTGCGGGCGGCCACGGCGGCGGGCGCGGACTGGACCCTCCTGTACGGCGGCCGTACGAGGGCCTCCATGCCGTTCCTCGCCGAACTGGAGCCGTACGGCTCCCGGGTCACCGTCACCCCGCAGGACGAGGCGGGCCTCCCCGACCTGGCCGCCCTCGCCGCGGCGGGCCCGGACACCCTGATCTACTGCTGCGGCCCGGCCCCCCTGATGGCGGCGGTCCAAGAGGCGGCCCCACCCACCACCCGGGTCCACCTGGAGCGCTTCACCGCGACCCCCGCGACCGGGACCTCCCGCCCGTTCACGGTCGAACTCCACCGCTCGGGCCGCACCATCGAGGTCGCGGCGGACGAATCCACCCTGGCCGCGGTCCGCCGGGAGCTCCCCGACACCCCGTACTCCTGCGAGCAGGGCTTCTGCGGAACCTGCCAACACCGGGTCCTCGCGGGCGGGGTCGACCACCGCGACACCCTCCTCACGGACCAGGAGCGCGAGGACTCGATGCTCCTGTGCGTCTCGCGCGCCCAGGACAATCACCTGGTCCTCGACCTCTGAGCGTTGCCGCAGGCCCAGTAGGGTGTGGCGCATGACTACCGGGACGCGGCGCAGGATGGGTGTCGAGGAGCGGCGGCAGCAGCTGATCGGGGTGGCCCTGGAGCTGTTCAGCCTCAGGTCGCCCGACGACGTGTCGATCGACGAGATCGCGGCGGCCGCGGGCATATCGCGGCCGCTCGTCTACCACTACTTTCCGGGCAAGTTGAGCCTGTACGAGGCCGCGCTGCGGCGGGCCGCCGACGAGCTCGCGCAGCGGTTCGTGGAGCCTCGGGAGGGGCCGCTCGGGGCGCGGTTGCTGCGCGTCATGGGCCGGTTCTTCGCGTTCGTCGACGACCACGGGCCCGGGTTCTCGGCGCTGATGCGCGGCGGCCCGGCCGTCGGGAGCAACCGGACCAACGCGATGATCGACGAGGTCCGGCAGGCCGCGTACGAGCAGATCGTCACGCACATCGGCATCGAGAACCCGCCCGCGCGGCTGGAACTCGTGGTGCGGTCCTGGGTGTCGCTCGCCGAATCCACCGCGCTGATCTGGCTGGAGGGGCGGAAGATCCCGCGGGCCGAGCTGGAGCTCCAGCTCGTGCACGACTTCGCCGCGCTGGCCGCCGTGAGCGCCGCCTACGACGCGGAGATGGCCGCCATCCTCGGCCGGATCCTCGCGGACGAGCCGGCCGACGGGCCGTTCGGGGAGCTGGTCGGGCGGCTCGTGGGGCTCGTGCCCCCGACGGTGGAGCCCGTCGTTCCCAACGCCCGCTGATCATCCGCGTGATAATGCGCCCGTGATCATTAATGACGAGATCTTGTTCCGGCGTGCCGTGGAGAAGGACGCCGCCACTCTGGTGGCCCTGTACGACCAGGCCGCCCGGTGGATGCGCAAGCACGGGATCGACCAGTGGAAGCCCGGGGACAAGGACGCCGCGCACTTCCTGGCGAAGATGCGCGAGGGCGAGGTGTGGCTCGCCGGGGACGCCGACGGGCGGATCGTCGGCGCGTACGAGCTGTGGTGGTCCGACGAGGAAGCCTGGGGCGTGCAGCCGCCGGTCGCGGGCTACGTGCACCGGCTGATGGTGGAACGCGAAACCGCGCCCGCGGGGGCCGGACGGCGGATACTCGAACATGCCGAGCGCCGGATCGCCGGTTCCGGACTGCCGCGGGCGCGGCTGGACTGCGTCTCCACCAACCCCCGGCTGCTCACGTACTACCGGGGTGCGGGCTACCGGGTGGTCGGGGAGTTCCCCCACAAGGAGGGCAAGGACGGCCAGGTGTACGGGGTGATCCTGCTGGAGAAGCGGCTGGATCAGCTCACCGTCGTGTGAGTCACCGGTTCCGGGTGAAGACCGCGACGGTGCGGGGCGGGGTGGTGAACTCTCCCGTCTTCGCGTCGTACGCGGCCTGCTTGACCGCGGGGTCGGAGCCGGCCGCCTGGACCGGGTGCAGGGCGTAGCCGGTGCCCGCGAGGGCCGGGATGCGCTGGGACCGGGCGGCGGGGGTGGCGTTGAAGACCACCACCAGGTCGCCGAGGGTCATGGTGATCACCCCCGGGGTCTCGTCCGTGCCGGAGAGCGGGAAGGCGAGCGCCGCCTGGACCGCCTCGGGCGTGGTGAGGGCGAAGGCCGGTTCCGTCGTACGGATCCGCAGCAGGTCGCGGTAGGCGGCGGACGCGCCGGTGATCTCGGCGCAGCCCGGTGCCTTGGCGCCGGCCAGCAGCGGCTTCGCGTAGAGCCACTTGGAGCCGTTGTCGGCGGCCGGGGGCAGGCCGCGCCCGAAGCCGTTGCCCTCGCGGCAGTCCCAGTGGATGGCGTTGAACCAGTCTCCGCTGTCGTACGAGTTGCGGTCCAGCGACTTCGAGCGGAGCAGGTCCGTACCGGCCTGGGACAGCGAGGGGCCCTGCGAGAGGGTGCCCACGGCCATCGCCAGGACCTGCATCCGGGCCTGGTCCGCGGCCGAAGTGCCCTGCGGCAGCTTGTAGGCCAGGGCGTCGGCCAGGGTCTCGTTGTCGTGGGCGTCCGCGTAGGCGAGGGCGTCGCCCGGAGCCGCCGCGTAGCCGGCCGGGGAGCCGTTGTAGTCCACGTCGGAGCCCTTGGTGCGCTTGCCCGCGCTGTCCGTGAAGGCGTACGAGGCGAGGTTGCCGGACAGCCCGACCTTGATCAGGTCCTGGGCGTGCAGCAGCCGCGCCCGCTGCTGGTCCGCGGTGCCGTTCGCGGGCGAGGCGTTCGGTGCCGTGAACAGGCCGGAGGCGAAGCCCTGGACGCGCGGGTCCTCGTCGAAGGGGCCGCCGCCGCGGACCGCGTCGCGCGAGCGGTCCGAGAAGGTGGCGATGCCGGTGCCGGCCATGTTCTTCTGCGTGGCCTGGACGAAGCGGGCGTCGTCCGCGACCTCGCCGAAGTTCCAGCCCTCTCCGTACAGGATGATCTTCTTTCCGTCGACGCCGTCCTTGGCTACGGTCAGCGCGTCGAGGGCCTTGCGGACGGCGAGGATGTTCGCCTTCGGGTGGTGGCCCATCAGGTCGAAGCGGAAGCCGTCGACCTTGTACTCCTTCGCCCAGGTGACGATCGAGTCCACGACGAGCCGGCCCATCATGGCGTTCTCGGGGGCCGTGTTGGCGCAGCAGCTGGAGTTGGCGACCGAGCCGTCCGCCAGCAGCCGCTGGTAGTAGCCCGGCACGATGCGGTCGAGGACCGACTTGTCGGCCTGTCCCGACGCCACGGTGTGGTTGTAGACCACGTCCATGACGGTCCGCAGGCCGGCGCCGTTCAGCGACTGGACCATCCTGCGGAACTCGACGGTGCGGGCCGTGCCGTTCGGGTCGCTCGCGTACGAGCCCTCCGGCACGGTGTAGTGCAGCGGGTCGTAGCCCCAGTTGTAGGCGTCCTTCGCGGCCGCCGCGGCCACGCAGGCCTGCTGCTCGGGCGAGTCCGGCGCGTACACCTTCAGGTCGCAGGCGGGTTCGGTGCGGTCGGAGGCCTTCTCCGGGATCGTGCCGATGTCGAAGGAGGGCAGCAGGTGGACGTACGAGGTGCCGGACGCGGCCAGTTCGCGCAGGTGCCGCATGCCCGCCGAGCCGGTGTCCGTGAAGGCCAGGTACTGGCCGGGGTGGGCGCTCGTGGGGTCCGCGACCGAGAAGTCGCGGATGTGGAGCTCCTGGATCTGCGCCGAGGTGAAGGGGACGGCCGCGGGCTTGCGCAGGCCGCGCCAGCCGGGCGGGGCCAGCTTCGGGTCGGCCAGGTCGACGGCCAGGCTGTACGTGGAGTCCGTGGTCAGAGCGGTGGAGTACGGGTCGGTGACGAGGTTGCGGACCATCTTGCGGGCGCTCGGGGCCCACACGGTCACGTCGTAGCGGTAGGGCTTGCCGGTCCAGCCGCGCTCGCCGCGCACCGACCAGACGCCGGTGGTGTCGTCGCGGCGCATGGGGACGGTGCGGCCGTCGAGTTCGAGGGCGACCTGGCGGGCGGTGGGGGCCCAGACGGAGAGGGTGGGGCGGCCGTCCTTGAAGACCGGCCCGAGGGCCGCGGTGTTCGCGTACAGGTCGTCGAGCACCCCGGCGAGCTGGACCCCGGTCGCGGCCAGGACGGCGCCGTTGGCGGCGCGGGCGCTCGCGACGAGCTGGCCGCGCAGGGCTTCGCGTACGCGGTCGCGGTCGCGGGGGTCGACGGAGTAGGCGGCGTACGCGGCCAGGTGCGGGAACTTCTGCTTCTGGGCGGCGGTGAGTTCGGTCCTGGCCAGGCGCAGCCACTGCGCGCCCTCCGCGTGCAGGGCCCCGTTCTCCGCGGTGACGGTGCCTTCGCGGGAGGCGAGGAGCTGGACGGAGGCGGCGGCCGCGGGGGCGTTCCAGGCGAGGGTGTCTCGGTCGATCCAGACGGCCTCGGACTTGGTGAGGTCGAGGGCGGCGGAGGAGCCGGCGGGCTGCGGGAGGAGGTAGGGGGCCCGGCCGCCCAGCATCCAGACCTCGTGGCCGGTGGCCTTCAGGTCGAGGGACTGGTCGGTGGGGAGGTCCTTCTCGTCGCCCTTGTGGAGGATGTAGCTGAGGCTGGTCGCCCCGGCCGCGAGCGGGACCTCGTAGACGGCGCCGTAGGAGTCGGTGCGGGCGGGCATCAGCGGCTTGGACCAGTCGGTGGGGGCCGCAGCGCCGGTCCAGACGTGCAGGCCCCAGCCGTCATGGGCGCCGTCGGCGCGCTGGTAGTGGAGGACGGCCTTGGCCTGGTCCTGGGGCGGGTAGGCGGGGCGGTCGGTGGTGGCCGCTTCCTTGCCCTGCTCCAGCCAGACCTCGCCGCTCTTCGTCACGTCGAGGGTGCGGTCGGTGGCGACGTCCTTGTTGCCGTCCTTGTCGATGACGAGGTAGCCGATAGAGGAGGCGCCGGGCTTGAGGCGGACGTAGGCGAAGGCCCCGTACGCGTCGCGGCCGGTGAAGTCGTGCCCGGCGGGCCACGGCGTGGCCTCGCCGTCCGCGAGGTCGCCCCAGGCGTAGAGCCGCCAGTTCGCGTAGTCGCCGTCGGGACGGCGGTAGTGGACGACGGCGTAGTCGCGCTGGGTGGCGGTGGGGACCGGGGTGGGCGGGACCTGGCCGGAGACGGACTCGGCGAGGGCGCTCGCGGTGCGGCCGGAGGCGTCCACGGCGACCGCCTTGTAGCGGAGGGCGGTGCCGGCCGGGGCCGTGATGTGCTGGGTGACCTTGTACGGGGCGTGGTCGGCTGAGCCGAGGACCTGCCACTTCCCGGTGCCGGTCTGGGCGGCGAAGACCACCCGGTTCAGGCCGCCGCCGGTGACGTCGGCGGAGAGCTCGACGGTGCCGGTGGCTGCTGCCGCCGGGGCCTTGAGGGTGATGCCCGGAGCCGCGGCGGGTCTGGCGAGCGGCGCGCCCGCGCGCAGTACGACGGAACCGAGGGCCGGGACGACCACACGGATACCGGCGGCCGTGGCCCGCATCGAACCCGAACCCCCGTACAGGGCACTGAACTCGGTACCCGGCACGCTGCCGACCGGCATGTCGATGGTGACCGGCTCGGACGCGTTGTTCACCGCGACCGCGTACTCCGTCTTGGAGCGGGCGTCGGTGCGCGTGAACGCATAGACGGAGTCGCGGGCGAGCCGCTCGGTCTGGACGCCGTCGCGCAGCGCCGGGTGGGCCTTGGTCAGCCGGGACAGCGCGGCGATCTGGCGGTACAGCGGATGGGCGGGATCATAGGCATCGCTCGCATGGGTGCGCGCCGTTCCGAGCTGGTCGTCGTCCAGGTAGTCGGCGACCCGCGTGCCGAACAGCGGCTGCCGGGCGTCCTTGTCGCCGCCCGCGCCCGTGAAGCCCTGCTCGTCGCCGGAGTAGACCACCGGGTTGCCCCGGGAGAAGAACATCAGCTCGTTGGCGAGCCGGTAGCGGTCCAGGAGCTCCTGCTCCCCCGCCCCCGGCCGGTCCTGCTTCAGGAAGCTCCCGAAGCGGCCCATGTCGTGGTTGCCGAGGAAGGTGACCTGCTCGTACGCGTTCGCCTTGTCCGTGGTGTACCGGTAGTCGTCGGCCAGGACGGAGCCCAGCCGCGAGGCCCCCGCGCCCTGGGAGGCGTACGCGCGGATCGCGTCCTGGAGCGGGAAGTCGAGCGTGGCGTCGAGGCGGCCCTGCGTCACGTAGGGGGAGGTGACGGCGGTGTCGGCGGAGTAGACCTCGCCGAACATGAAGAAGTTCTTCCGGCCGCGCTGGGCGGCGTACTTGTCGAGGGCGGTGGCCCACTGCGTCCAGAACCCGGTGTTGACGTGCTTGACCGTGTCGATCCGGAAGCCGTCGATCGAGAAGTCCTTGACCCACTTCTCGTAGATCTTCTCCATCCCGCTGACGACCTCTGGCCGCTCGGTCCACAGGTCGTCGAGGCCGAAGAAGTCGCCCTGGTCGGAGGATTCCCCGGCGAAGGTGGAGTCGCCCCGGTCGTGGTACATCGCCGGGTCGTTGAGCCAGGCGGGAGCCTTCAGGTTCTTCTTCGCGTCGGGCACGAAGGGGGTCCGCGGGAAGGACTCGGCGTCGACGGCGGGGAACTTCCGCTTCCCGTCCGCGTAGTCGGAGTCCTCGAACGGCACCCCGTCCTTCGTCAGATAGGGGAAGGCGCCTTTGGAGAGGTAGGAGTAGGACTGCTCCCGGTAGTCGACGACGTCGGCGGTGTGGTTGGTGATGACGTCGAAGAAGACCTTCATCCCCTTCGCGTGCGCCTTGTCGATCAGCCGCTCCAGGTCGGCGTTGGTGCCGAAGTGCGGGTCGACCTGCGTGAAGTCGGTGATCCAGTACCCGTGGTACCCGGCGGAGACGTCGGCCCCCTTGCCCTGCACCGGCTGGTTCTTGAAGATCGGCGCCATCCAGATGGCGGTGGTCCCGAGCCCCTTGATGTAGTCGAGCCGGTCGGTCAGCCCCTTGAGGTCGCCGCCCTGGTAGAAGCCCTTGTCCGTCGGGTCCAGCCCGGTCTCCAGCCGGCTGCCGGTCAGGCCGCCGGTGTCGTTGCGCGGATCGCCGTTCGCGAACCGGTCCGGGAGGACGAAGTAGAACTGCTCCCGGGTCAGGTCGTGCCGCGCGGGCTCGGCGGCCAGCTTCGCGTCCGAGGGCGGGGCGGGCGGCGCGGCGGCCGCGGCCGGGAGGGCGGGCAGGAGCGTCACGGCCAGGGCGGCGGCGAGCACTCCTGCGGCGGGGCGTATCAAGGCGGGTCTCCTTGGTTACGTGTCGCGTGGATGAGGGCCGCCCGGCGGATGGCGGGGTTCGTGAACGCCGGGCGGCCCTGGTCGGTGGGGGCGGGTGTGCGGGACGGGTGTGCGGGGTGAGTGTCCGGGGCGGGTGTGCGGGGTCAGTTGCGCCAGGTGTCGTTGAGCACGGCCTTGCCGCTCGCCGGGACGGTCGCGGTGCGGTTGGCGCCGCTCTCCCAGGTGACGTTCCCGGCGGCGTCCTTGCGTACGTACTTGTACGAGAACGCGGTCCCGGCCGGGAGCGACACGTCCAGCTTCCAGACGGGGTAGGCCGCCGGGTCGAGCTTGAGGGCGCCGGCGGTGTTCCAGCCGCCGAGCTCGGCGCGGTCCCCGGTGACGTAGACGTCCTGCCCGGGGACGGTGGTGGCGTTGACGGCGAACGAGGCGCCCGCGGCCACCGGCGGGGGCGTGCTCCCACCGCCGGTACAGGTACGGGCGTTGACGTGCAGGGCGAGGGCGGTACCGGCTCCCAGGGTGGCGGTGAACTGCCCGGCGGAGTTCACGTTGACGGTGCGCCCGCTCTGGACGTCGCAGTAGCCGCCGGCCGGGAGCGAGCTCTGGAAGGTCCGGGTGAGGGCCGCTCCCTCGTGGTTGATGGCGACGTACGCCTTGGCCCCGCGCCCGAAGGCGATCTGGTCGGCGCCGTTGTCCCACCAGTTGGTGACGGCCTGGCCGCGGGCCGCGTTGCGGAAGCCGACCATGGAGGAGATCTCCCGCCAGGCGTGCTGGCACTTCCACCCGTCGGAGTAACAGGCGCTCACCGAACCGCCGTTCGGCGGACCGGCGTCCTTGTCGGTCCACTCGTACCCGGAGTGCACGTCGGGGGATCCGTACGGCCAGGCCAGCATGAAGACGCTCGCGAGGGTGTAGGCGGAGCCGTCCTTGTAGGTGAGGGTGTCGCCGACCCGCTCGGTGTCGTGGTTGTCGACGAAGACGGCGGACTGGCCGCTCGGCATGTACCCCCAGGCCTCGCCGAAGTTCTTGAGGTAGGCGAGGTTCTCGTTCTGGAAGACCCGCTTGAGGTCCCGGGCGTAGCGGAACTCCTGCACGTCGCCGTTGCCGAGGTACTCGGAGGGCGAGACGGCCTCGCCGGCGCCGTATATCGCCTCCTGCTTCCAGTAGGCGGAGGGGTTCGTCAGGCGGGACTTGATGTTGGCGAGGTCGGCGGCGGGCATGTGCTTGGCGGCGTCGATCCGGAAGCCGTCGACGCCGAGGGACAGCAGGTCGTTCAGGTACCCGGCGATCCGCCCGCGTACGTAGTCCTCACCGGTGTCCAGGTCGGCGAGCTGCACGAGCTCGCAGTTCTGGACGTTGGCCCGGTCCTGGTAGTTGGAGATGGTGGCCCGGCAGTCGTCCATGTCGGAACCCGAGTAGATCCCCGGGTACCCGTACTTCGTGTACGAAGACCCCCCGGTCCCCACGCCGTCGCCGGCGGCCATGTGGTTGATCACGGAGTCGGCGACGACCTTCACCCCGGCGGCGTGGCAGGTGTCGACCATGGCCTTGAACGCGGCGCGGTCGCCGAGCCGCCCGGCGATCTTGTAGCTGACGGGCTGGTACGAGGTCCACCACTGGGGGCCCTGGATGTGCTCCTGGGGCGGCGAGACCTGGACGTACCCGTACCCGGCGGGCCCGAGCGCATCGGTGCAGGCCCTGGCGACGGACTCGAAGCGCCACTCGAAGAGCACGGCGGTGACGTCCTTGTCGCCGGGCGTCGCCGCGGCGGCCCGCGGTGCCGGGCCGGTGAGGGCGGCGGCGGCAAGTGCGGTGGTGGCGAAAAGAGTTGCAGCTCTGACGGCTCTGGCAGGCATGCGGGGGGCCTCCTGGCGGGAGAGGTGGGGATTGCAGCGACCGTAGGGGCCAGGTAAGAGCGCTGCAAGAGTTTGCGCAAGAGATTGCAGAATTGTTTCCGGGGCGTGTCCTGCCGGACAGGTGGGACGGCTACGCGCGGACGACCCGGCCCGCTCCGGTCCGCCAACTCCGGCCCGGCCCGCGCGCGTCCGGCACGGCGCGCCGCCGGCTCGCACCGGCGCACACCCGCGAGGGCCGCGCATCCCCGGCAAGGGCGCATCCCCGCCACTTCCCGGCCGCCCCGGGCACCGTACGCGGTCCGGGACCGCGGATCCGGCCACACGGGACGTCCCGCGCCGCCGGGGGACGGGCCGCTCCGGCCCGCGCCGGAAAGGGTGAACCCGCAGGTGGAAAGGGGGTTGTCCGGTTCTCACCCCATGACCATTTCCGCTCGATGATCATCGCGCACCGGCCGCGTAGTTTCACCATGCACCGGAAAGATCATTCATTTCCGCGACTCAGGGAGACCTCAGGTACATGTCGGAGAAAAGCGCGAAGAGTGATGTGGGCAAGGCCTATATCAACGACGTGTTCATGCGCCACCCGCTCACCACGCGGAACCAGGACGAGCTCGAAATACCGGCCAAGGCCGAAGCCATCCTGGAGCGGAACAAGCAGCGGGGCGCGCTGAAGAGGACCCCCGAAGGAGGGGGAGAGCCGATCAGCCCCATCGGGTTCTCGTTGAACAAGAAGCGCTACGGCGGGTTTCCCGAGGACGAGAAGACAGCGCAGGAGCGCGGGTGGCGCGCCTTCATGAACATGGGCGTGCCGGTCGTCGAGGAGCGGAGCGACATCACGCAGCCCCCGCCCGACATGATCTCCAAGCAGACGTACATCAACGGAACCGACCCCGTCAAAATAACCGTGACGGACACGGTCGAGTTCTCCATCTCGAACACCGTCAGCTGGTCGCTCCAAGGCGAGGTGAAGCTCACCTTCGGGGCGAAGTCCATCGCATCGCTTCAGCAGGAGATGCAGAAGAGCATGGCGATGCAGCAGTACCAGAAGACCACCCTGAAGAACAGCAAGGACAATCAGGGCGTCGACCAGGAGTCCCAGACGGAGGCCACGAGCACGACGACGGCCACGACCACCGCCACGGGCACCGGTGAGCTGTGGGCGGACCTGCTGCTCGGCGTCACCGCCTCCGTCAGCGGTTCGCTGACCACCGAATGGAAACACCAGTCGTCGGTCAGCCTGGAAGTGATGAGCCGGGCGGACGTCATGGCCACGACCCGCCGCCAGGTGAGGCAGTTCGACTACGAATTCCCGGTCACCTTCGGTGGATGGGTCGCCCTGTACTACCCGAAGCCGGTGGAGGTCAGGGGAACTCCCCCGCAGGCCAAGGAACCGAAGTACTCCCGGGTCGTGGCGTGGAAACTCGGCGACTCCGTCGAGGACCGCAGCAATTTCGATCTGGCCGATGAAGGCAAGAGGTTCCTGCAGAAGGGGTCGGCCGAAATCGTGGCCGTCCGCACCGGGGAACACCGGGTCTTCCAGCCCGAGACACTCGACTACGAGAGCCAGAAACAGCCTCTCTGAAAAGGCGACCACCCACCGGGCAGGCCAGAACAGCCACATCAGGAGGAACTCTCGTGTCATTCGGAAACATCTTCGACGGCGGCGGCAGCGGAGCCGACTCCGCCAAACAATCCGCTGAAGCGCTCGACAAGGACACCCCCGGGGCCGGCGACGTCTCGGACGCCGTCCGCAAAATGGAGAGCGAGCGCGACCCGTGGCTCGTGCGCCAGACGGCGCACGGGGCGTTCGACGTCATGGGTTTCCTCAATCCCCTCTTCCAGAAATTCCACGACGCGTCCGCCGATCAGCGTCAGGTCTCCGAGAACCCCGCCTCGACCTCCGCCATGGCCTCGTCGACCCTGAAGGCGGCCGGACCGCCGAAGGTGAGCATCGGCGAGGACGACATGCCGAAGCTGGAGGACCTGTCGAAGCTCATGGCGACCCGGCGGAGCTTCGCCCTCATCGCGACGGGTCTGGGCAATTCCGAGGGCCTCGCGGTGGACCCGTCGCAGAACACGGCGTACGTCGCCGACCGGGGCGGCCAGAAGCTGTCCGCGGTGAAGCTCGCCACCGGCGCGCAGCGCGTGGTCGCGAGCGGCCTGGGCGACATCTGCGATGTGAAGCTGGACCGGAAGGGCAAGCTCTACGCCGCCGACTACGCCAACGGGCGCCTGATCGCGGTGGACCTGTCCACCGGCACCTTCAGCACGGTCGCCGGTGTCCCGGGTGCGTACGGGCTCGCGCTGGACGGGGCGGGCAAGGCCTACGTCGTCAGCCACAGCGAGGGGAAGCTGACAGCGGTCGACCTGCAGAACGGGCAGAAGACCACGGTCGCCACCGGTCTGCCGGTCGGCGTCTCCGCGGTGGCGCTGGACGGCAAGGGCAAGGCGTACGTCGGCCAGAAGGACCACGGCTACAACCTGTACGAGGTCAACCTGGCCGACGGCGCGAAGCGCCTCGTGACCACCCTCCCCACGGCGAGCACCATCCGCGTGGAACTCACCGGCGACGGCAAGGCGTTCACCATCGACCACGTGAACGGCCGCCTGTACGAGATCACCCTGGCCGACGGCTCGCAGCGCGTGGTGGCCAGCGGCCTGGCGAACTGCGAAGGCCTCGCACTGGACACCGCGGGCGGCCAGATCTACGTCAGCAACCGCGAGTCCCAGCTCTGGCAGATCACCCAACGCGACACCCAGCCCATGGGCGGCGTCGGCAAGGTCGCGGCGTAGCCGTGCGGGCATGAGCGACCCCGGCCACGCGGCTCGCCAGGGGTCGCTCATGCCCCATTTGAGGTCGGCTGTTCAGAAAGGCGGCCGCCTCGGCGGCGCCGTCGGCGACGCCTCGGGGATCGCGTACGACGACGGCGAGGTGCGGCAGGAATTCTCGATCTGCCTTCTCGCCCGCTCCGTCAGCGGACACGGCCCGGTCGTGAGCTGACCGGTTGGGCGTGGCATGCTCCTGCGCGTGATCGATGGACCGAACGACGGCTGGTCGTTCACAGGGGCGCGGGGGGCCGTGAAGTGGCGAAACGATACTGCTGCGGGCATCGGAGTGAACGCCCGTTCCGGGGAGCGCTCACGGACGGTTGGACCGGCCGACGCGCGGATCGAACAGCGCGTCCTTCCATTGATCCTTAGGGGAATCATGCGCGTTCGTTCTGCTGTCACCGCGTCCGTCCTGGCCGCCGGCATCCTGCTCGGCGGGGCCGGTGGCGCCCTGGCCGACGGGGTCGACGTCGACTACTTCACCGGCGGCCGTGCGGGCCACGCGTCGAACTGCTCCACGTTCGCCGCAGTGCCGCACAACCTCCCGGCGTTCGCCGGCCCGGTCTACAACTCGTCCTGCGAGAAGAACGGCGAGAAGGAGTGGCTGACGGGGCAGCACATCGGCGCCTGATCCCGCGCCGCGCCACGCGCCGCGGGGGGCGGCCCGACGGCAACGTCGGCCGCCCCCCGCGGCGTCTCGGTGGCAGGTCCCCCTACCGCCCCTGCTCCTGCGGGACCTGGGCCGTCGAGCCCCTCACCACCAGTTCCGGTTGGAAGACGTACTCCGTGCGCTGGACCGGGGTGCCGGCGACCGCCTCCAGGAGGGCTCCCACCGCCGCCGTGGCCATGGCCCGGACCGGCTGGCGGATCGTCGTCAGCGGGGGGTCCGTGAAGGCGATCAGCGGAGAGTCGTCGAAGCCGACCACCGAGACGTCCTCGGGGACGCGCAGGCCCCGCTCGCGGACCGCGCGGATCACGCCGAGCGCCATCGGGTCGCTGCCGCACACGATGCCCGTGCAGCCGCGGTCCAGCAGGGCGCCGCCCGCCGCGTGGCCGCCCTCCACCGTGAACAGCGTCCGCTGGACCCGGCCTTCGGCGAGGGCCTCCGGCACCGCGGCGACGAACCCCGCCTCCTTGCGGGCCGACGGGACGTAGCGCGTCGGCCCTATGGCCAGGCCGATCCGCCGGTGACCCAGGTCCGCCAGGTGGCGTACCGCCATGTCCGCCGCCGCCCGGTCGTCCGGTGAGATGAAGGGCGCGTTGATGTGCTCGTTGAAGCCGTTGATCAGGACGAAGGGGATGCCCCGCGACGACAGCCGCTGGTAGCGGGAGGGGTCCAGCGAGGAGTCCGCGTGCAGGCCCGACAGGAAGACGATCCCCGTGACCCCCCGCTCCTCCAGCTGCTCCACCAGCTCGTCCTCGGTGGCCCCGCCCGGCGTCTGCGTGCACAGCACCGGCGTGTACCCGTGACCGGCCAGCGCCTGCTCGATGACCTGCGCGAACGCCGGGAAGATGGGGTTGGTCAGCTCCGGGATCAGCAGCCCCACCAGCCCGTTGCTGCGGCGGCGCAGCCGTACGGGCCGCTCGTAGCCGAGCAGGTCCATGGCGGCCAGCACCTTGTGCCGGGTACCGGCCGCCACGCCCGCCTTGCCGTTGAGCACGCGGCTGACCGTCGCCTCGCTGACCTGGGCCTGCGCGGCGATGTCCGTCAGCCGGAGCGGGGAGGTCACCCCTGCCACCACACCGCCGTGTCGGCGCCCAGGACCCCCGGGTCCGCCGGGTCCGCCGCGTCGCCGCTGGCCAGCAGCACCGTCCCGGGCGGGGTCATCCGTACGGGCTCCCCCGTCGTGTTGACGGTGCAGACGAAGTCGCCGCGCCGGAACGCCAGTACGCCCTCCGGCGCCTCCAGCCACTCCACCGCGTCGCCCGCGCCCAGGTCCCCGCGCTCCCGGCGGATCCGCAGCGCCGCCCGGTACAGCTCCAGGGTGGAGGCCGGGTCGCCCGTCTGGGCCTCGACGCTCAGCCCCGCCCACTCGGCCGGCTGCGGCAGCCAGCTGCCGCCGTCACCGAAGCCGTACGGGGCCTGGTCGCCCGACCACGGGATCGGCACGCGGCAGCCGTCGCGGAGACCCTCCTGGCCGTTCTCCTTGAAGAAGGAGGGGTCCTGGCGCACCTCGTCCGGGAGGTCGGTCACCTCCGGCAGGCCGAGCTCCTCGCCCTGGTAGACGTACGCCGACCCCGGCAGCGCCAGCATCAGCAGCGCGGCGGCCCGCGCCCGCTCCAGGCTGCCGAAGCGCGTGCGGTGGCGTACGACGTCGTGGTTGGACAGCACCCACGTCGTCGGCGCCCCCACCGGCCGCATCGAGTCGAGCGAGTCGTCGATGGTGGCGCGCAGCGCGACCGCGTCCCATCCCGTGCTCAGGTAGTGGAAGTTGAAGGCCTGGTGCAGCTCGTCGGGGCGCAGGTACAGGGCCGTGCGGTCCGCGCTCGGGGTCCAGGCCTCGGCGACGCCGATGCGGTCGCCGGCGTACTCGTCCAGCACCTTGCGCCAGGAGCGGTAGATCTCGTGGACCCCGTCCTGGTCGAAGAAGGGCAGCACCTGGTTGCCGAGCAGCTTGAGCTGCTCGTCGCGGCCGAGGTCGGGCAGCCCGGGGGCCTTGACCAGGCCGTGGGCGACGTCGATCCGGAAGCCGTCCGCCCCGAGGTCGAGCCAGAAGCGCAGGATCGAGCGGAACTCGTCCTGGACGGCGGGGTGTTCCCAGTTGAAGTCGGGCTGCTCGGGGGCGAAGAGGTGCAGGTACCACTCCCCGTCCGGCACCCGGGTCCACGCCGGGCCGCCGAAGATCGACTCCCAGTCGTTCGGCGGCTCCGAGCCGTCGGCCCCCTGCCCCGGGCGGAAGTGGAAGCGCTCGCGCAGCGGGGTGCCGGGCCCTTCCCGCAGTGCCTGCTTGAACCATTCGTGCTGGTCGGAGCAGTGGTTCGGGACGAGGTCCACGATGATGCGCAGGCCCAGCCCGTGCGCCTCGCGGATCACGGCGTCGGCGTCGTGCAGGGTGCCGAACATGGGGTCGATGGCCCGGTAGTCGGCGACGTCGTAGCCGGCGTCGGCCTGCGGGGAGGCGTAGAAGGGGCTGAGCCAGACGGCGTCGACGCCCAGCTCCTTGAGGTAGGGCAGACGGCTGCGGATGCCTTCGAGGTCCCCCATGCCGTCCCCGTTGGAGTCGGCGAAGCTGCGCGGATAGACCTGGTAGATCACCGCTTCTCTCCACCAGCCGGGCCGGGTGCCGGTGGTGGTGGGAAGGCCACTGTCCGAAGTCAGTGCGTCGGCGAGGTGCTGGGTCATGTCGTCCTTGGAGAGATCGGGCCGGGGGTGAGAGGGGGCAGGCAGGGAGGTCAGCCCTGGGTCGCGGGAGGGGCGTCAGCCCTTGGTCGCGCCTGCCGTCATCCCGGCGACGAGGTGACGCTGGGCGAAGAGGAAGAAGATGGCCGCCGGAATGGCGATGAGCACGGAAGCGGCGCTCATCGCACCCCAGTTGGAGGTGTACTGCGTGACGAAGGTCTGCAGGCCGCCGGCGAGGGTGAGGTGTTCGTCGCCGACCATGAAGGCGGAGGCGTACGCGACCTCGCCCCAGGCGGTGATGAACGAGTAGAAGCCGGTGACGGCGAGGCCGGGCTTGGCCAGCGGCAGGATCAGGCGCCAGAAGGTGCCGAAGGGGTTCAGCCCGTCGACGCGGCCGGATTCGTCGATCTCGATCGGGATGGTGTCGAAGAACCCCTTCATCATCCAGGCGCAGAACGGCACGGCGATGGTGAGGTACGTGATGATCAGCCCGAGCGGCTGGTTGAGCAGTCCGAGCTGTCCCATGAGGTTGTAGAGCGGGACGATCAGGATGGCCATCGGGAACATCTGCGTGATGAGCAGGGTCCACATCAGCGGCTTCATGCCCGGGAACTTGAACCGGCTGACGGCGTAGCCGGTCGTGGCGGCGATGAACACGCCGAGGACGGTGGTGATGCCCGCCACGAGCACGGAGTTGCCGAACCAGGTGAAGAAGGAGCTCGACTCCACCAGGTAGCGGTAGTTCTCCAGGGTCGGTTCCTTCACGAAGTCCGTGGAGATGGCGTGCTTCGCGGGCTTGATCGAGGTCAGCAGGACCCACAGCACCGGGAAGACGGCGATCACGGACGCCACGATCAGGGTGACGTGCAGTCCGGCGGAGGCGAGCGGGGAGCGCTCGCCCCGCTTGCGTACGGAAACGTTGGTCGTCGCCACGGTCACCACACCTCTCCCTGCTTGCGCAGCGAGCGCCGGTAGACCAGCGCGAAGATCATGAGCAGGGCGAGGATGAGCACGCCCCAGGTGGCGGAGCCCGCGAAATCGCGCGGGCTGGCCACGAAGGCCTCCCGGAATGCCTGGGTCACCAGGATCTCGGTGGAGTCGCCCGGTCCGCCCCGCGTCAGCAGGAAGATCACCGGGAACATGTTGAAGGTCCAGATGGTGGAGAGCAGGATCACCGTCATGCTCACCGACCGCAGCCCGGGCAGGGTGATGTGCCGGAACCGCTGCCAGGCCGTGGCGCCGTCCATCTCGGCGGCCTCGTACAGCTCCGCCGGGATCGACTGCAGTCCGCCGAGCAGGGCGACCATCATGAAGGGGACGCCGAGCCAGACGTTGACGGCGACGACCGAGAACTTCGCCCACGTCGGGTCGTCCAGCCACGGAATCGCCGAAATGCCCCCGCCGTCGAGGATCTTGTTCAGGATGCCGCTGTCGCGGTTGAACAGGAACCGCCAGGCGAAGACGGAGACGAAGCCGGGGACGGCCCAGGGCAGGATGAGCGCCATCCGGTAGGCGGCGCGGCCCCGGAACTCCCGGTTCAGCATGGTGGCCAGGGCCAGTCCGAGCGTGAAGGTGATCGACACGCACAGGACGGTCCACACCACCGTCCACACCAGCCGCTGCAGGAACACCGGGTCGGCCAGGACGTCGGCGTAGTTGTCGAGCCCGACGAACGTGTACGTGGCCTCGATGTGATTGGCGCCGATCGTACGGGCGACGTTGCGCTCGTTGGCGTCGGTCAGCGACAGGTAGATGCCGCGGGCGAGCGGCCAGCCGATGATCACGCCGAGGACGAGCACCACCGGGGCGATCATGGCCCAGGCGTACCAGTGGGTGGCGAGGGCGCGCCCCAGTCCACCCTGCTTCGCGCTGTCAGTCCTGCGGCTCCGGCCGCGGGCCGCGACGGAGTCTTCCCCGTCGCCGCCCGCGGCCTTCGCCACCGACTGGCTGGTGTGAGCAGCCATCTTCTTGTCTACTTCCAGCCCTTGAGGATCTTGCGGAACTCGACGCCGGCCGCCTTGGCCGCGTCCTCCGGGCTGGAGGCCCCGGTGATCGCCTTGGTGTATTCGACCTTCAGCGGCTCGAAGAGGGAGCCGTTCTCCGGGATCCAGGCGCGCTCGACGGCCTTGTCCACGGCCGGCTTGAAGAACTGGACCATCTCGCTGGACTTGACGTCCGGCTGCTCGTACGCGGCGGTCCGGGTCGGGAGCAGGCTGAGCTCCTTGGTGGACTGCACCTGCACGTCCTGCGAGGTCATGTACTCGACGAAGGCGTGCGCGGCGGCGCGGTTCTTGGACCCGGCGTAGACGGCGAGGTCGTGGCCGCCCTGCGGGGCGCCGGCCTTGGCGGAGCCGGCCGGGACGGCGGCGACGCCGAGGTTGGCCTTGTCCTTGAACTGGTCGCCGGCGTAGGTGTCGGCGACGGCCCACGGACCGTTGATCATCATCGCGGCTTCGCCCGACTTGAAGGCGGTCTGCATGTTGGTCCAGCCGTCGGTGGCGTTGGTGATCGCCGCACCGGAGGTGACCAGGTCGCGGGCGGTCTTGAACGCCTTGACGCCGGCCGGGTTGTCGACGGTGACCGTCTTGTTCTTCGCGTCGACGAGGTCGCCGCCCTCGCCGTAGATGAGCGGCAGGAACCAGTACGAGTCGTCGCCGCGCAGGTAGAGGCCGGCCTTGCCGCTCTTCGCCTTGATCGCGGCGGAGGCGGTCTTCAGCTCCTCCAGGGTCTTGGGGGGCTGGACGCCGGCGTCGGCGAGCATCTTCTTGTTGTAGAAGAGGCCGAGGGTGTCGATGACCTGCGGGACGGCGTAGGTCTTGCCCTCGTACTTGCCGCTGGCCGCGGCCTGCGGCAGGAACTCGGCGTCGACCTTCTTGGCCGTCTCGGCCGGGACCTCGTCGAGGTAGCCGAGCGAGGCGAAGTCGGCGACCCAGCCGACGTCGGCACGGATCACGTCAGGGGCTTCGGAACCGCTGCTGAAGGCGTTCTTGACCTTGTTCTGCGCGTCGCCGTACGGGACGTTGACGTACTTGACGGTGACCTTCGGGTGCTTCGCGGTGAACGCCTCGGCGATCTTCTGGAAGCTGGCCTTCTCGGCGTCGTTCGAGGTGTCCCACCACGTGACCGTGCCGGAGAGCTCCCCGCCGGCCTTGGTCTCGCCGCCGCCGTCCTTGGTGTCACCGCCGCAAGCCGTCGCCGCGAGCGCCAGGGTCGCGACCAGCGCGGTGGCCGCTATGCCACGCCGCATATGAACTCCTTCGATGATCCCGGCCGCGCCCTCGCGGTCCCGAGTTGCAGGGAACGTAACAAGCCTGAAAGCCGACCGAAAGAGCTTGCGGCAATTTTCTGCAAGAGACGCTGATCGTTACATCCGTGTGTCCTGACGGTTGCCGCAGCTTGCTGTTCGTTCGAACGTCCTTCGGGTGTGCGGGCCCGGAACCAGGCCGCAACCAGGGGGCATGTACGCGCGTTGACCCCGATATGACCCATGAGCTGACCGCCTCACGGCTTGCAAGCGCTTCCAGCAAGACCACCGCAAGCGGCCACTGGTGGCGCGATGCCGTCATCTACCAGGTGTACGTGAGGTCCTTCGCGGACAGCGACGGCGACGGCGTCGGCGACCTCCGCGGGGTGCGCTCGCGCCTGCCCCACCTGGCCCGGCTCGGGGTCGACGCCGTCTGGCTCACCCCCTTCTACGTCTCCCCCCAGGCCGACGGCGGCTACGACGTCGCCGACTACCGCGCCGTCGACCCGCTCTTCGGGGACCTCTCCGACGCCGACGAGCTCGTCCGGGCCGCCCACGCGCTGGGCCTGCGGGTCATCGTGGACGTGGTGCCCAACCACACCTCCGACCGGCACGCCTGGTTCCGGGAGGCCCTCGCCCACCCCGGGGCCGAGGCCCGGGCCCGCTACCACTTCCGCCCCGGCCGCGGACCCGGCGGGGAGCGCCCGCCCAACGACTGGGAGTCCGTCTTCGGCGGCCCCGCCTGGACCCGCACCCCCGACGGCGCCTGGTACCTGCACCTCTTCGCACCCGAGCAGCCCGATCTGAACTGGGAGCACCCCGAGGTCGCGGAGGAGTTCGCCTCCGTCCTGCGCTTCTGGCTCGACCTCGGCGTCGACGGGTTCCGCATCGACGTCGCCCACGGCATGGTCAAGGCCGCCGGCATGCCCGACATCGGCCGCGGCGCCCAGGCCACCCTGATCGGCACCGAGCCGCTCCCCTTCTTCGACCAGGACGGCGTGCACGCGATCCACCGCTCCTGGCGGCGGCTGCTCGACTCCTACGAGGGCCCCCGCATCGGCGTCGCCGAGGCCTGGGCGCCGACCTCCGAGCGGCTCGCGCTCTACGTCCGGCCCGACGAGCTGCACCAGGCCTTCAATTTCCGCTTCCTGAACTGTCCGTGGGACACCCGCGCGATGCGGACCGTCATCGACGAGTCCCTGGCCGCCACCGCCTCCGTCGGAGCCCCCACCACCTGGGTGCTGTCCAACCACGACGTCGTACGCCACGTCACGCGGTACGGCGGCGGCGCCCAGGGCCTGGCCCGCGCCCGGGCCGCCGCGCTGCTGATGCTCGCCCTGCCCGGGTCCGCGTACGTCTACCAGGGCGAGGAGCTCGGCCTGCCCGAGGTCGCCGACCTCCCCGACGCCGTGCGCCAGGACCCCGCCTTCCTCCGCTCCGCCGGGCAGGAGGGGCTGCGCGACGGGTGCCGGATCCCGCTGCCCTGGTCCGGCGAGCAGCCCCCGTACGGTTTCGGGCCGGCCGGCAGCTGGCTCCCGCAGCCCGCCGACTGGGCCCCCCTCAGCGTCGCCGCCCAGACCGGCGATCCCCACTCCACCCTGGAGCTGTACCGGGCCGCCCTGGAGCTGCGCCGCGCGCTGCCCGGCCTCGGTTCCCCCGACGCGGGCCCGCTGACCTGGCTGTCCGCGCCCGAGGGCGTGCTCCTCTTCACCCGGCCCGGGTTCGCCTGCACCCTCAACAGTCGCTCCGAGCCGCTCGAACTCCCCTCGCCGGGCCGCCCCGTACTCTCCAGTGCCCCGGTCGAGACGGACGGCCGGACCGTGCTTCTGCCGCCCGATGCGTGCACGTGGTGGGCGTTGTGAGCCGGGGACCGGTACAGTCCAATCCCGTGACCGCACGGCTAGCCGACATCGCAGCCCAGGCGGGGGTCAGCGAAGCCACAGTCAGCCGCGTGCTCAACGGCAAGCCCGGTGTGGCCGCGGGCACCCGTGAATCGGTGCTGGCCGCCCTCGACGTGCTCGGCTACGAACGCCCGGTGCGGCTGCGCCAGCGCAGCGCGGGACTCGTCGGTCTGATAACCCCCGAGCTGGACAACCCCATCTTCCCGGCGCTCGCGCAGGTCATCGGCCAGGCGCTGACCCGGCAGGGGTACACCCCGGTGCTGGCCACGCAGACGCCCGGCGGGTCCACCGAGGACGAGCTCACCGAGATGCTGGTCGACCGCGGGGTCTCCGGCATCATCTTCGTCTCGGGGCTGCACGCCGACACCACCGCCGACATGGGCCGCTACGACCAACTCCGCGGGCAGGGCGTCCCGTACGTCCTCATCAACGGGTTCTCCGACAAGGTGCAGGCTCCCTTCGTCTCCCCCGACGACCGCGCCGCGATGCAGCTCGCCGTGACCCACCTGACCGCGCTCGGGCACACCCGGATCGGGCTCGCGGTCGGACCCAAGCGGTTCGTGCCCGTCCTGCGGAAGATCGAGGGCTTCCGGCTCGGGATGAAGGAGCGGCTCGGCCTCGACGAGGCCGAGGTCGAGGAACTCATCCAGCACTCGCTGTACACCCTGGAGGGCGGGCAGGCCGCGGCGACCGCGCTCATCGCGCGCGGCTGCACCGCCATCGTGTGCGCCAGCGACATGATGGCGCTCGGGGCGATCCGGGCGGCCCGGCAGCAGGGGCTGCGCGTGCCGCAGGACGTCTCGGTCGTCGGCTTCGACGACTCCCCTCTCATAGCGTTCACCGATCCGCCGCTCACCACCATCCGGCAGCCGGTGCAGGCCATGGGGCAGGCGGCGGTCCGTACGCTCCTGGAGGAGATCGGCGGTACGCCGGCCCCGCACAGCGAGTTCGTCTTCCTGCCCGAGCTGGTGGTCCGCGGATCCACCGCCTCCGGTCCGCGGCAACGTAGGGGACCGTCTACACCCCAGGGGTGAGCGGCTGCGCCCGAGACCCTCCCGAGGGATGATCGAAGGCGAGAACGCATCTGGCAGACTCTTTCCCCATGGGTGAATCGAGCGTGAAGACACTGGAAACCCGGACGGAAGTCTCGTCACCCCACGTGACCGGGAGTGAGGCCCGTCCGGGGGCTCAGCGCGCTCTCCTGCCCCGGCTGCGCGCCCCGCGCCGGCCGCGGATCTGGTTCGAGATCCTGCTCATCGGGGTCAGTTACTGGACCTACTCGCTCATCCGCAACGCGGTGCCCGAGCAGAAGGCGGCCGCCCTCGCGAACGCCGACTGGCTGTGGGACCTCGAACGGACCCTCGGCATCGCGGTGGAGCAGTCGGTCAACCACGCCGTCAACTCGGTGACGTGGCTGATCGTCGGCATGAACTACTACTACGCCACGCTCCACTTCATCGTGACCATCGGCGTCCTGGTGTGGATCTACCGCTTCCATCCGGGGCGTTACGCGGCCACGCGGATGGTCCTCTTCGCCACCACGGGCGTGGCCCTGCTCGGCTACTACTTCTTCCCGCTCGCGCCGCCCCGGCTGATGAACGGGCAGAGCTTCGTGGACACCGTGCTGGTCCACCACACCTGGGGCTCCATGGCCTCCGGCAACCTCAAGCACATGTCGAACCAGTACGCGGCCATGCCCTCCATGCACATAGGGTGGTCGCTCTGGTGCGGACTGACGATCTTCGCGGTCGCCTCCGCCCCCTGGGCCCGGATCCTGGGCCTGCTCTACCCGGTGGCCACCCTCGTGGTCATCGTGGCCACCGCCAACCACTTCTGGCTGGACGCCGCGGGCGGCATGCTCTGCCTCGCGTTCGGCTACACGGTCTCGCGCGGCTGGTACGGCGCGATGCCGCACCGGCTGCCGCGCGAGCCCGAGGAGACGGGCCCGCATCCGGCCTCGGCCGCCCTGCTGAACCGGTTCCGCAAGGCCTAGAACTCCCTGCCGTGCGTGATCCGGCCGCCCGACATCGTGAGCCGGATCGGGGCCTCGGCCAGCTCGTCCGGGGCCGTGTCCACCGGGTCCAGCGCGAAGGCGGTCAGGTCCGCCCGGAAGCCGGCGGCGATCCGGCCCGCCACCCGCTGCTCCCCCGCCGCGAGCGCGGCGTGCGAGGTCATGCCCTCCAGGGCCATCAGCCCCGTCAGGGCGGGTCCGGCGGCGGCCGCGCCCAGCGGGCTGCGGGCGATGGCCAGGACCCGGCGGGCGTCGTGGTGGGCGATGGGCCAGTCGGAGCCCAGGGCCAGTACGGCCCCCGCGTCGCGCAGGTCCCGGCAGCGCCAGGCCCGGGCGGCCCGGTCCGCGCCCAGCCGCTTCGACCACTCGTCCCTGTGGTCGGCACGGGTGTACGCGGTGTGCGGCGGCTGCATCGAGGCGATCACCCCGAGCTCCGCGAACCGCTTCAACTGGTCGTCGGGGACGGTCTCGATGTGCTCGATCCGGTGCCGCATCCGGGCGCGGGCGCCCAGCGAGGCCACCGTGTCCAGGACGTGGCGGACCGCCGCGTCCCCGATGGCGTGGGTCGCGGTGCGCACCCCGGCCGCGTCGAGGGTCCGTACGGCCGCCGAGTAGGCCTCGGGGTCGGGCCAGAAGGCGTCCGTGCCCCGGCCGTGGCAGTCGGCGTGCTCCAGCCAGGCGGTGCCGCCCTCGACGGTGCCGTCCATGAAGAACTTCACGCCGCCCACCTGCCAGTGGCGGCCGCGCAGCCCCTGGATCTCGATCAGCTCCGCCAGCTCCCGCGGTGTGGCGCCCGGCATGCACCAGGGCGCCAGGTTCAGCCGCAGCGGCAGGTCGCCCTCGTACTCGACGCCGGCGAGCAGGGCCGGTACGTCGCCGTCGCCGAGGTCCATGACGTGGGCTCCGGTGAGGCCGGTGGCGGCCATCTCGCCGAGCAGGGCGGTGAGCCGGCCGCGCCGCTCGGACGGCGAGGGCTTCGGGGCGAGGGCGCCGACCAGGGCCATCGCCGCGTGCTCGACGAGGTGGCCGGTCGGGCGGCCGTCCGGACCGCAGACGATCTCCGAGCGCTGGTCGAACGTACGCGGGCCGGTGATGCCCGCGGCGTCCAGGGCCGCGCCGGAGGCGAGGGCGGAGTGGCCGTCGTACAGGCGCAGGAAGGCGGGGGCTCCGGCCAGGGCCTCCTCGATCAGCGCCTTGTCGACGGGGCGGCCGCCGAAGGCGTTGTGGTCGAGGCCGTGGCCGATGACCCAGCCGGCCGGGCGCGGTGCGGTGCGCAGGGCGGCCCGGAGCTGGTCGAGGTCCCGGACGGCCGAGAGGTCGGTTCCGGTGGCCATCTCGATGCCCCAGACGGGGTGGCTGTGGGCGTCGGTCAGGCCGGGGGTGAGGGTGGCGCCGCCGAGGTCGAGCACCTCGGTGGCGGGGCCGCGCCAGTCGCGTACGTCGGCCTCGTCGCCCACGGCGAGGATCTCGCCGCCGCGGACGGCTACCGCGCGGGCCTCGGGGCGGGCAGGGTCGAGGGTACGGACGCGGACTGCGGTGAGGACGGTGTCGGCAGCGGGCACGGCTCTTCTCCTTGAGGGGCTTCGGCGGGTCCTTGAGCGGCTTCGGCGGGCTCGGCCGGCTTGGTCGGCTCGGCCGGCTCGGCGGCGAACCGGGCGTAGGTCTCGGGGCGGCGGGTCTTCAGGCGCTGCGCGAGCCCGAGCCCGGCCAGGAACACGGCGGGGACGAGGGCGACGAGGACGGTGTTCACGGTGGTGGAGGCCATGGTGAACAGGTCCACCTTGGAGACGACGAGGCAGATCGCGACGGCCAGCAGGACGGCGGCGGCCACGGGCGCGACCACGGTCCGCCAGGGTCCCTCGGCGTGCGCGGTGCGCCGGAAGTAGACGGGTACGGCGATCGCGGCGAGCAGCATCAGCGCCATGAGCCCGATCATGCCGGGCGTGTTCACCCAGAGCAGCAGCTGCTGGTACGGGTCGGCCCCGGCCAGCGCGAAGGCGAGGACGATCGCCGAGCCGAGGGCGGTCTGGGCGAGCCCGGCGAGGTACGGGGAGCGGTGGCGCGGGTGGACCCGGCCGAGGGCGGCGGGCAGTACGCCCTCCTCGGCCAGGGCGAGCGCGTAGCGGTTGATGGCGTTGTGGAAGGCGAGGAGGGAGGCGATGACGCTGGTGACGATGAAGACGTGCATGAGGTCGGCCGCCCAGGGACCGACGTACGTGGTGATCGCGGCGAAGAAGAGGCCGCCGGGGTCCGCGCCGGCGGCCGCGACCACTTCCTCGGCGCCGAAGGCCTGGATGACGGTCCAGACGATGAAGGCGTAGAAGAGGCCGAGGAAGGCGACGGCGATGTAGGTGGCGCGCGGGATGGTCCGGTCGGGGTCTCGGGCCTCGCGGCGGTAGATGACGGTGGACTCGAAGCCGGTGAACGCGGCGAAGGCGAAGGCCAGGACGGCGGCGGTGCCGGGGACGAGGACGGCCCCGGGGGCGAAGGAGCCGGCGGAGAGCCCGTGGGCGCCGCCCTGGAGGAGGACGCCTCCCGCGAGGAGGACGAGTATCCCGGTCTCGGCGACGAGCAGGACGCCGAGCACTTTGGCACCGAAGTCGATGGAGCGGAAGCCGCCGTACCAGATGAGGGCGAGGCCGGCCAGGGAGACGGGCAGCCAGGGGACGTCGAGGCCGCCGAGGGCGTGGGCGGTGTCGGCGGTGGTGGTGCCGAGGAGGCCGTAGACCCCGATCTCCATGCCGTTGTAGCCGACGAGGGCGAGCAGGGCGGCGCCGATGCCGACGCGCTTGCCGAGCCCGCGGGTGATGTACGCGTAGAAGGCGCCGGCACTGCGGACGTGGCGGCTCATGGTCGTGAACCCGACGGCGAAGACGGCGAGGGTGAGCCCGGCGAGCAGGTACCCGGCGGGGGCGCCGATCCCGCCGAGCAGGATCGCGACGGGGGCCACGCCGGCCATGACGGTGAGCGGGGCGGCGGCGGAGACGACGAAGAAGGAGATGTCGGCGGTGCCGAGCGCCGCGCGGCGCAGGGCGGGTCTGTCGGTCGGCGGTTCCGGCGTTTCGGGCATGCGGAGGCACCCTTCGGGGAGACCAAAACCTAAAGGCTTTCGGTTCTTCGGTTCGCGGCAATGTAGCCTCCGGTTTTGGCGTACGGGAAGACCTCACGGCGGGAGAAACCGATGGCACGGCCGCGCACCCCCCTCCTCGACCGGGAGCGGATCGCCGCGACCGCACTGCAACTGGTCGAGGAGCAGGGCGAGTTCAGCGTCCCTCAGATCGCCCGGGCGCTCGGTGTGCAGACCGGGTCGGTGTACCACCACGTGGACGGCCGGGCGGGGGTGGTGGAGCTGGTGCGGGAGCTCGTATGCGACCGGATCGCCGGCGAAACCCTGGACCTGGAGCCGTGGGACCGGGCCCTGGAGGCCTGGGCGCGCTCGTACCGGGCCGCCTTCGCGGCCTCGCCGCGGGCCATCCCGCTGCTCATGACCACGCCGGTGCGGGCCCCGCGGGTGCTGGCGCAGTACGAGCGCGCGGTCGGCATGCTGCTGGCGGCGGGGTTCACCCGCGGCCGGGTGATGCCGCTGTTGACGGCACTGGAGAACCTGGTCCTCGGCTCGGCCCTGGACCTGACCGCCCCCGAGGCCATGTGGGAGCCGTCGCCCGACACGCCGCTGCTCGCGGACGCCCTGACGGCCGTCGGCCCGGGCCGCGCGGACGCCGCCTTCGACCTGGGCCTGGCCGCGTTCCTGACGTACGCCCGCTCCCTGCGGGGCGAAGCGGCCTGAGGCCTGCGGCGCGGGGCCGGCGGGTGTGTGCCGCGTTCGCGGCGTACGCCCGCACCGTGCGGGGCGCGTACGGGAGCGGTCAGCTGGTGCGCGCTCCGCGCGGGCCCAGCCATCGCCCCAGCACCCCGCGCCGGGGCCCGGGCGAGGGCTGCGGCGCGGGCTCCGGCACTGACTCCGGCGCGGGCTCCGGGGCCGCTGCCGGGGCGTCCGCGCCCGCGCCGATCCGCGCCAACGCCTCGGTGAGGGTGCGGACGTACGCCTCGTCGACGAGGATCCGCACGCCGTCGTAGGGGTGACTGAGACGTTTCTCCGCTGCCAGGATCCGGCGCAGCAGGGGCGCCGACGCGGCGGCCGGGGCGCCGATCGCGCCGAGACGGCGGATGGCTTCCCGGGTCGGGAAGGCCGGCTGGCCCGTCCAGTCCGGGTCCACCTCCGCCAGCAGCACCGGCACGGCGGGTCCCGGATCCCCGGTGATCCGCCAGTACGCGTGCGCGGCGGCGACCCGGGTCCATGCCCCGGGCGATTCCATCAGGCCGCGCACGGTGTCCGCGTGTTCGGCGGCCAGCGGGCCGAGATCGGCGAGGAAGGGCAGGCCGTGGCCGGCGGTCCCGGATCCCACGGCCGCGCCGCACACGTCGAGGGCGAGCGTCGGGTCGCCGGTGACCCGCCAGTGCGCCCACGCGGCCCGCCGCTGGTGGAGGCGGCTCGTCCGTGGGGCGTGGCCGGTGGCGTACGCGGCCAGCCCGTCCGCGGCCACGGCGGCCGGGGGTCCGATCCGGCCGAGGACGCGCAGGGCGTCGTAGGCGTAGGGGGTCTCCAGGTACCGGACCACCTCGGGCACGGCGGGCGCGGCGGCCGTGCCCCAGAGCGCGAGGAGTTCGAGCATGAACCCCGCCTGGTACGGGGGTGGTTCGCTCCGCAGGCCGGGCAGGATCGCGGGGAGCAGCTCCGCAGCGGGCAGCGCGGCGAGGTGGGGGGCCCAGGGGCGGGCGTACGGGAGTCGGCCGTCCTTCGCGATGCGCTCCAGCGCCGACAGCGCCCGGAGGTCCCCCATCCCGGCGAGGGCGAGCGCGAGCTCCTCGACGTTGCCGAGCCGCGTGGCGAGGGCCTTGGCCAGCCGGTCGGCGTGCCCGGAGACGGCGGAACCGGCCTGGGCCACCGTCTTGGCCGCGTCCCAGCTGCCGCCTAGGGGATTGCAGGCCGCCCTGACGACGACTTCCCAGCACTCCGGATCCGGCCGCCGGTGGCGGATGACGGCCTTGACGGCCGAACCCGGGCTTCTCACGCGGTGGCGTAGGCGACGAACCCGTCCCAGGCGGCGGGGGCGACGGCCAGCCGGCCGTCGTCGGGCCGCTTGGAGTCCCGGACGAGGACGGTCCCGGGAGTCCGGGCGACCTCGATGCAGTCGTTGCTGTCGCTCGCGCTGTAGCTGCTCTTGGTCCAGGCGACCTCGATGCAGTCGGGGCCGTCGTTGGTGCTGTAGCTGCTCTTGACCCACGTCAGCGTGGAGAGGTCCTCGGCCGACGGCTTAATGCTCATGTCTCCCCTAGTACCTTCTCGATGAACGTCAAAGACTCGCGAGGCGTCAGAGCCTGTGCTCGGATCATGCCATAGCGCATGTCCAGGATCTGGACCTCTTTGGGTTCAGTGATCAAGCGGCTGACCAGCTGAACTTCGTTGTGTCCCAGGGTCGTTCCGTCCATAAGGCGCATGATCTTCAGCGATCCCGCGAGACCGGCGTGCTCCTCCACCGCAGTGGGCATCACCTGGATCTCCACGTTGCGCAACTGGCCGACCTCCAGCAGGTGCTCCAGTTGGCGGCGCAGCACCATCTTGCCCCCGATAGGCCGCCGGAGGACAGCCTCTTCCTGCACGACGGTCAGCAATGGGGCCGGATGCCGCCGGAGGATGTCCTGGCGGGCCACCCTCGCCGCGACCAGACGCTCGGTCTGATCCTCCGAGTAGGCCGGGCGCCTCACCGCGTAGAGGGCACGGATGTACTCCTCGGTCTGAAGCAAGCCCGGGACCACGCCGTTGTCGTACGACCCGATCTCCACCGATTGGGATTCCAACTTGGCCAGATCCCGAACCTTCTTGGGGTATCGGGCCTTTTCGACGTCCACCTTCATCGCGGCGATCTTCCCGCCCGCACCGAGAACCGCGTCCGCCTTGTCCAGGAACTCGGGGCGCGGAATGCGGGTGCCGCTCTCGATCTTGCGGGTCAGGTCCGCCCCGTAGCCCATCTGTTCAGCGAAAGCGGATCGGTCGAATCCGGCCGCCTCCCGCCACATTTTCAACTGGCGCCCCACCGCCGCGACGACCGCCCCGGATTCGTCCTCCGGGTCGAGTGCCCAGCTCGACTCGTCGGTGCCCTCTGCGCTCACTGCCACCTCCGTTGGCCTGCAACTCCCTTCAGGCTATGCACGGATGCACACACCGAGGCACGGGAATCGGAAAGTCCGATTTCACCGGATCGAGGTTTCCACGGTCCGGTGGGGCGATAGCCGGTGACGCTCGACGCCTAAAGACAAACAACCGGGGGAAATGACCTCTCCTCACCTCCCCCTCCCCTCTCACTCGGACGGGTGAATCACCCCAACCCGGCTGGCGCATATGCCAATCCGTCCGGCACGCTAACCCCCGACAACCCCATAAACGCAATTCGGCCCTCGTGCGGGACGCCAATCCCGCCGAGGGCCTGACCAAGAGAAGGCAACGACCCTTCCATGGCTGACCAGCAGTTTAGCGCGCCCTCGCGCGCCTCGTCGGGCATCCGGCACATCAACCACGATCACCGCCGCGGCTACGTCAAGATCGGCAACCATCTCGCCCAGCACCGCGAGCTGAGCATGAGCGCGATCGGTCTGGCCACGCACATCCAGTCCCTCCCGACGGGCACGAGGGTCACCATCAAGGCCCTCGCCGATCGCTTCCCCGAGGGCGAGGTCCGCATCGCCGCCGCCCTGCGTGAGCTGGAGGAACACGGCTACCTGGCCCGCTACCGCGAGAGGCTCCCCACCGGTCAGATCGTGACCTGCACGGTCTCGTACAACAACCCGCCCGCGAGGTCGGCGCAGGAAATCCGCGAGCCGCACGCCCCGACACCCGTCGCACCCGCGCCAGAGCCGGAGCCGGGTCCGGGTCCGGGTCCGGATCCGGATCCGGAGCAAGCCGACATCACGGATCCGACCCCCGAGCCGGAAGTCATCGTCCAGGCCCGCGAGCTGCTGGCCAGGCTCCGGCTGCGGGATCCCCGGCTCGTGCTGTCCGCGCGGGACACCGTACGGCTGGCGCCCGCCGCGGCCGTGTGGCTGGAGCGCGGGCTGCCGCCGAGCGCCGTCGCGGCGGCCCTGACGCGCTCCCTCCCGCCGACGGCGATCCACTCCCCCGCCGCGCTGCTCGCCCACCGCCTGCGGGAACTGCTCCCGCCCCGGCTGCCGGACCCCGGCACGGCACGCCCCGTAGCGCCCGACCGCGAGGTCCATCCCCTCCGCACGTGCGACGGCTGCGACCGCGCCTTCCGCTCCCCCGTCCCGGGCCGCTGCCGCGACTGCCCGCCCGCGGACGCGCAGGCGGCGTAGCCGAGTGGCGAGACCCTGCCCGCAGGAGTGAACTGGAGAGGGAGGCACGTCATGCGTTACTCACCACTACTCGCGTTGACAGGACTTGCGCTCTCGGCCTCGCTCACCCTCGGACCGGGCGCCGTCGCGGCGGAACCCCCGTCCGGCCAGGTCTCCATCGCGCCGACCACGACACTCTGCAGACTGGACGGCACGGTCTGGGACTACGCCACGGGACACGTTTCCACGAATCAGAAGGCCCGGGCCTACTGCGAGGGGCTGAGGCAGGGCGAGGCCCGTGGGGCGGACGACGGTCGGCAGTGCCGCCAGAAGAACTATCCGCTGTGGTGGCCCAACCCGAGCGACGTGCAGCAGTCCAGGGACCGTGGCTACAAGACCGGGTACGACAGGGCCTACCAGCGCGAATGGAACAACCACTCCTGCGCCAGCCAGCCGCAGCCCGAGCCGTACTACCCGCCGGTCCACTAGGCACCGTCCGGCGGATCATGTGACTGTCGGATTTCTGGCGCGTTGATCCCGGCATGGGGGCGGGGTGATCTGACGAATGCCGAGTTGGACCGGTTGGAGCCGTAGTTGCCAGCGTCGGGGCAGCGTGGCGGCCGGTGGAGCGATCACCGCAGGGTGATCAACGGGATCCTGTTCAGGGTGCGAACGGGCATACCGTGGCGGGGCCTTCCGGAGCGTTTCGGCAGCTGGAAGACCGTCTACGAGCGGCACCGGCGTTGGTCCGCGGACGGCACGGGGACCGGATTCTGCGTGCCGTCCAGGCGGACGCCGACTTCGCGGGCCGGATTGACCGGAGCATGTGTGGATGCCGGCCCATGGCCTTCCTGGTCACGCCCGGTCATAGGCCCAGCACCTGGTCACGCCCAGGACTCCTCAGCCGCCGGCAGCGTCGTCCCATACAGTGCGGAAGCCATGACGGCACTTTCATCCTTCACCTTCGTGCGTCACATCGACGGGCTCCGCTACCACTTCGAACGCGACGGCGAGCGCAACGGCCGCCCCGCCTACCGCCGAACGGACGGGAACGTGTGGTGTGTCTGGTCGCCGACCGACGGCTGGCACTGTGAGATCGCTGACGGCCTCGTCACCGCCCATCCCCTCAACAGCCACGCCGACGAACCCGAACCGCCCGCCACCGTCTGGCGCAGCTTCAAAAACGACCGCTCCTACCTCTACGACCTCCGGACCCTCGACCCCGACGCATGATCCGCCGGACAGTGCCTAGCCCCTGGCGCTACGCCCCGTAGAAGAGGTCGTCCACCACCGCCCGGGCCCTGCGCGTGATGCGGCGGTAGTCGTCGAGGAGTTCGCCGACCGTGCCCTCCGCGTAGCCGAGGTAGCGGCCGACGGCAGCCAGTTCGCGGGCCTCCGAGGGGAAGGTGTCCCCGGCGCGGCCGCGGACCAGCATCACCGCGTTGCGGACCCGGGTGGCCAGTACCCAGGCCTCGTCCAGGATCTGTGCCTCCTCGGTCGGGATCAGCCCGGCCGCGTGGGCGGCGGCCAGGGCCTCGCGGGTCCGGGTGGTGCGCAGGCCGGGCTCCGACCAGGCGTGCCGCATCTGGATCAGCTGGACGGTCCACTCGACGTCGCTGAGGCCGCCGCGGCCCAGCTTGGTGTGGAGCGTGGGGTCGGCGCCGCGCGGGAGGCGCTCGGACTCCATGCGGGCCTTGAGGCGGCGGATCTCGCGGACCGCGTCCTCGCCGAGACCCTCCATCGGGTAGCGCAGCGGGTCGATCAGCTCGATGAAGCGGGCGCCGAGCTCGGTGTCGCCCGCGACCGGTTCGGCGCGCAGCAGGGCCTGGCTCTCCCAGGTCAGGGACCAGCGCCGGTAGTACGCGGCGTACGAGGACAACGTACGGACCAGGGGGCCGGAGCGGCCTTCCGGGCGCAGGTCGGCGTCGATGAGCAGCGGCGGGTCGGCGGTGGGGAGTTGGAGCAGCCTGCGCATTTCGGCGATGACGGTCTGGGCGGCCTTCGCGGCCTCCTGTTCGTCGACGCCCTCGCGGGGTTCGTGGACGAACAGGACGTCGGCGTCGGATCCGTAGCCGAGCTCGTGGCCGCCGAAGCGGCCGACGCCGATGATCGCGAAGCGGGTGGGCAGGGTCTCGCCCCAGTGGTCGCGGACGGCGGCGCGCAGGGCCCCGGCGATGGTGGCGGCGGTGAGTTCGGAGACGGCGCTGCCGACCCGGTCCACGAGGGCCCCGGGGTCCTCCTCGGCCGGGCTGTCCTCCGTACCGTAGGAGCGGATGATGTCGGCGGCGGCCGTACGGAAGAGCTCGCGGCGGCGGACCCCGCGGGCGGCGGCGACGCCGGCCTCGGGGCTGTCGGCGCGCCCGACGGCGGCGAGCACCTCCTGTTCCAGGGCCTCGTGGGTACGGGGTCCGAGCCCGCCGGGGTCGCCGAGCAGGGCGACGGCCTCGGGGGCGCGCATGAGCAGGTCGGGGGCGAGCCGGCCGGCGGACAGGACGCGGGCCAGGTTCTCGGCGGCGGCGCCCTCGTCGCGCAGGAGGCGCAGGTACCAGGGGGTCTTGCCGAGGGCGTCGGAGACCTTGCGGAAGTTGAGCAGGCCGGCGTCCGGGTCGGCGGAGTCGGCGAACCAGCCGAGCATGACGGGGAGCAGGGTGCGCTGGATGGCGGCCTTGCGGGTGACGCCGGAGGCGAGGGCTTCGAGGTGGCGCAGGGCCGAGACCGGGTCGGCGTAGCCGAGGGCTTCGAGGCGCTGGCCGGCGGCGCGCGGGGAGAGCCGGGCCTCGCCGGGGGCGAGCTGGGCGACGGCGTCGAGCAGCGGCCGGTAGAAGAGCTTCTCGTGCAGGCGCCGGACGACGGAGGCGTGGCGGCGCCAGGCCTTGTTGAGCTCGGCGACGGGTTCGGTGCGCAGGCCGAGGGAGCGGCCGAGGCGGCGCAGGTCGGCCTCGTCCTCGGGGACGAGGTGGGTGCGGCGCAGCCGGTGGAGCTGGATGCGGTGCTCCATGGCGCGCAGGAACCGGTACGCGTCGTTCAGCTGGGCGGCGTCGGTGCGGCCGACGTAGCCGCCGGCGGCGAGGGCGTGCAGGGCGTCGAGGGTGCTGCCGGAGTGCAGGCCGGCGTCGCTGCGGCCGTGGACGAGCTGGAGCAGCTGGACGGCGAACTCGACGTCGCGCAGGCCGCCGGGGCCGAGCTTGAGCTCGCGGTCGACCTGGGCGGCGGGGATGTTGTCGACGACGCGGCGGCGCATCTTCTGGACGTCGGCGACGAAGTTCTCGCGTTCGGCGGCGTGCCAGACCAACGGCGTTATGGCGTCGATGTACTGGGCGCCGAGGTCCGCGTCGCCGGCGACGGCGCGGGCCTTGAGGAGGGCCTGGAACTCCCAGGTCTTGGCCCAGCGCTGGTAGTAGGCGAGGTGGGAGGCGAGGGTGCGGACGAGGGGGCCGTTGCGGCCCTCGGGGCGCAGGTTGGCGTCGACGGGCCAGATGGTGCCCTCGATGGTGGTCTCGGAGCAGATCCGCATCAGGTGGGAGGCGAGGCGGGTGGCGGCCTGGACGGCCTTGCCCTCGTCGGCGCCGGCCGGTGCGTCCCCGACGAAGATGACGTCGACGTCGGAGACGTAATTGAGCTCGTTGCCGCCGCACTTGCCCATGGCAATGACGGCGAGCCGGCAGGCGGCGGCGTCCTCGGGGGCGGCGGCGGACGCGATCCGCAGGGCGGCGCGGAGGGTGGCGGTGGCCAGGTCGGCGAGCTCGGCGGCCGTCTGGGCGACGTCGATGGTGCCGCAGACGTCGCGGGCGGCGATGGAGAGCAGGCAGCGGCGGTAGGCGACGCGCAGGGCGATGGGATCGTGGGCCTGCGCGAGCCCCTGCTCGAACTCGGCGAGCCCGGGGTGCAGATCGGCGGCCTCGTACGTCACCAGCGCGTGCCAGTCGCGGGGGTGGCGGGCGAGGTGGTCGGCGAGCGCCTCGGAGGCGCCGAGCACGCCGAGGAGGCGGTCGCGCAGCGGCTTGGCGCTGACCAGGGTGTCGAGGAGTACGGGCCGCTCGTCCTCGCTCTGCGCCTCGGCGAGCCGGACGAGCCCGAGGAGGGCGAGATCGGGATCGGCGGTGGCCCCGAGGGCGTCGAGGAGCACCGGATCGGTGCGTACGGAGGCCAGCGCGTCGGAATCGAGCAGCCGGGCGGCCGCCGAGGGATCGGTGAAGCCGCTGCGCAGCAGCCGCATGAAGGTACTGCTCCTGCGTCCCGGGACTGTCATCCCGCCGCCTCCCGCGTACGTCGCCGTCGCCGCCACTGGCGGAGCGTGCCTGGGGTGAGCCTATCCGGAGCAGGCGTTCGACTCACGGCGTGACCGAGCGCGTACCATGATCCCGCTTATCGGATTATCTGTATACATTCGGACCCTGTGCCCTCCCTCCGGGCCGCTCCCGCCCCACGGCCCGAAGGACCCGCATGCCCGAAGGACACCCCACGCCGCCGGACCGGCCGTGGCCGGGCGGCCCGGGCGGGGCCCCGTCACAGCAGCCGCGGCGCGGCGAAGCGGGCACGGGCGGCGGACGCGCCGCCCGCCGTCGCGGCGGCGTCCAGGACCCGGCCCAGGCACAGGCACCGGCACCGGCACCCGCATCCGTAGCGGCACCGGCACCCGGCGGCCGCCGCGCCGCGCGGCGCGCCCGTACCGCCGAGGCCTCGGGGCGCCGGGGCGCACGGGGCCGGGGCCGAGGTCGGGGCCGGATCGTCAAGGGGGTCGCCGCCGTTGCCGCCGTCGCGGCGGCCTGCATGCTCGTGCTCCGCGGGAACGAGGCCCTCAGCGGCATCGGCGACCGCCACGGCCCCGTACCCCCGGCCGCCGTCGACGCGCCCGACCCCGGCCGGGTGCTCCAGATCGTCGCCCACCCCGACGACGACCTGTACTTCATGAACCCGGACCTGCGGTACTCCATAGCCGCCGGCCATCCCGTCACCACCGTCTACCTCACCGCCGGCGAGGCGGACGGCATCAACGCCACCGAAGGCAAGCAGGCCTCCACCCCCGCCAACAAGCCCGCCTACGCCGAAGCCCGCCAGAACGGCATCCGCGCCGCCTACGCCAAGATGGCCACCGGCGACCGCGGCAGCGCCTGGAAGCGCACCGTCGTCCCCACCAAGGGCGGCGGCCAGGCCGAGGTCGACGTCCTCGTCGCCAAGCCCGAGGTCAACCTCGTCTGGTTGCAGCTGCGCGAGGCCGGCACCGTCTACGACAGCGCCCCCGACAGCCTGCACGGCCTGTGGGACGGCAAGATAACCGCGCTCGGCTCCCAGCTCGCCTCCCGCACCCCCGTCAAGCAGCGCTTCGCGTACTCCAAGGACCAGGTCGTCCGCACCCTCGTCGGCGTCCTGGAGCAGTACAAGCCGACCACCGTCCGCGCCCAGGACCCCACCCCCGGCCGCTTCCCGGACACCAAGAAGTACACCGACCACCAGGACCACTTCTACGGCGCCCGCTTCGTGCAGGCCGCCCTCACCGCGTACGCGAAGGACGTGGACGCGAAGGACCGCCCGCACTTCGCGGTGCAGAACTACGTCGGCTACTTCAACGGCTCCCTGCCCAGCGCCCTGGACCCGGACGAGGCCAAGGAGAAGCTCGACATCCTGGACACCTACGCCTGGCTCGACAAGCAGAACCACTGCGGCAGCGACGCCGGCTGCGGAGACCTCAAGGTCGCCGACCACCCCGCCGGCAACGGCTGGACCTCGACCGTCAACTACGCCCGCGGCACCGGCACGTCCTGGCTGACCTCCGACAAGGAACACGGCCTGTGGGCCTTCAAGGTGCTCGACGGCCAGGTCGCGCTCTGGCACCGGTCCGGCCCCATCGGCGCCTGGAGCGGCCCGCGCCTGCTGCCCGGCACCGGCATGGACCCGGGCGTGGCCACCGTCACCCTGGCGGACGGGCGGATCGCCGCCTTCGGCACCCGTACCTCCTTCGGCGCGCGGCCCGCGGACTACCGGCGCGAGGTCGTGTACGCCGTCCAGAAGGGCCCGGGCACGCAGGAGTTCGGCGACTGGCAGTCGCTCGGCACGCCCGAAGCCGCCGACGAGAACTGGACCTCCGACATCAGCGCCCCCGCCGTCGCGGTCGACGGCGCCGGGCAGTTGGCGGCGTACGTCCGCGACGGCGCGGGCTCCCTGCGCGGTCGGGTGCAGGCGGCGAACGGCGGCTGGGGCCCGTGGACCCCGTACGGCGGCGCCGACCTGCACGGCACCCCGGTCACCGCCACCGACGGCGCCGGGCGGCGCATGGTGTTCGCGGCGACCACCAAATCGGTCGTGGGCTGGACCCAACCGAAGCCGGGCGCCCCGCTGGGGCCGGCCACCCCCACCGGGCTGCCGGACACCACGCTCCCGCTCACCGCGGAGGGGCGCGAGGGCGGGGTGCGGCTGTGGTTCCGCAAGCCGGGGTCGGGCAATGTCCGTACCGCCCTGGTGACGGGCGACGGCGGGCTGAAGGTGAACCACCTCACCGACCTCGGCGGGCTCCAGGGCTTCGGCTCGGTGACGGCGAGCGGGCACGTGCTGGCCGGCCGCTCGGCGGGCGGGCTGCTGGGCTCGGGCCTCGGCCCGGGGCGGCCGTGGGAGCGGTCGCCGCTGATGTTCGTCGGGGCGCCGTCGTCCACGATGACCGGCAGGAACACGGTCAGCCTGGCGGTGGTGGGGCTCGACGCGCGGCTGTACGTGACCTCGTCGGCGGACGACGCTGACGCGCACCTGGCGCCCTGGCTGCCGGTGGGCCCGCGCAACGCGGGCCGCTGACTCCCTCCGGCGGGACGGCATGTCCGAAACCGGCCGGACGGCATTTCCGAAAAGCGGGAGCGATCGGGCACAACGGTGAACCAAGTCCCCCGATTTGGCCTCTCAGTGGATGAGCTGACTGAACTGCCGTTCTTCCCGCCCGGAACGACCCCAAGGCGTGACCGATGCCGATTGCCCGTCGCCGCTTCCTCCTCGCTGCCCTCCTTCCCGTACTCACCGTCGGTGCCACCGGCGTGCTCGCCGTCGCCACCGGCCAGCAGACGTCGGCAGAGGCCACCGCCACCCAGGACCGGAGCCCGGACGTCGCGCTGACCGCGAGCACCACCTCCGGATCGGTCGTCCAGGTCGTCGCCCACCCCGACGACGACCTGTTCTTCATGAACCCGGACCTCAGCCGCTCGCTGACCGCCGGCCTCCAGCTCACCACCGTGTACCTGACCTCCGGCGAGGCCGACGGCCGCAACGAGGCCAACGGGGCCGGCGCCAAGGACCCCGAGCAGCCCGCCGACCGCGCCCACTACGCCGAGGCCCGGCAGAACGGCATCCGCTGCGCGTACGCCCAGATGGTCACCGGGGACCGCACCAGCGCCTGGAAGCGCACGGTCATGCCCACCGCGGGCGGCGGCCAGGCCGAGCTCGACGTGCTCATAGCCCGGCCGCAGGTCAACCTGGTCTGGCTGCAGATGCGCGAGGCCCGCAACCCCACCGCCGAGAACCCGGACAGCCTGCGCGGGCTGTGGAACGGCAAGATACCCGCGCTCGGCGCCCAGTTGACCTCCGGAACCCCGGTCAAGCAGCAGTCCACGTACACCAAGGACCAGGTGGTCCAGTCGATAGCCGGGCTGCTCGCGCTGTACAAGCCGACGACGATACGCATGCAGGACCCGACGCCGGGCCGCTACCACGACACCGGCAAGTACACCGACCACCAGGACCACCTGTACGGCGCCCGCTTCGTGCAGGCCGCCACCGCCGCGTACGCCGCCCAGGTCAAGGACCGCCCGCGGTTCTCGGTGCAGAACTACCTCGGCTACCACAACGGCACCCTCCCGCACGCGCTGGACCCGCAGACGGCCGAGACGAAGATCGGCTTCCTCAAGACGTACGCCTGGCTCGACCACGAGAACTACTGCGGCAGCCCCTCGGGTTGCGGCGACCGCAAGGTGGCGAGCAGCCCCACCGGCCGCAACTGGGCCCAGTCGCTGCGCTACGCCCGTGCCGACAACACCTCCTGGGTGGCGGCCGGGACCAGCGGCCGGCTGTACGCCTTCGCCGCCCTGGACGGTCAGATGGCCGTCTGGACCCGGCCGGGCACGGGCGGCGCGGGCGCCGCCTGGACCGGCCCCGAGCTGCTCCCCGGCAGCGGCATCGACCCGGGCGCGAGCACCGCCCGCCTCCCCGACGGCCGCGTCGCGGTCCTCGCCACCCGTACGGTCCTCGGCACGGGGCCCGCGGACTACCGGCGCGAGATCGTGTACGCCGTCCAGTCCGCGCCCGACGGCCCGTTCGGGCCGTGGCAGTCGCTCGGCACCCCCGAGGGAGCCGACGAGGAGGGCACCTCGTCGATCAGCGCGCCCTCGGCGGCCGTGGCCCCGGACGGCCGGCTGACCGTCTACGTCCGCGACTCCCGCCGCACCCTGCGCGCCCGCGAGCAGCAGCCGGACGGCGTCTTCGGCGCCTGGCAGCACCTGGGCGGCGAGGACCTCCAGAGCGACCCGGTGACGGCGGTCGACGCCGCCGGGCGGCGCCAGGTGTACGCCACCACCACCAAGTCGGTCCTGGCCTGGACCCAGCCCGACCCGGGCGCCCCGCTCCAGGGGCCGTTCCCGACGGGCCTGCCGGCCACCACGGTCCCGCTGTCGGCGGCTCCGGAGGGCGCGGGCGTCCGGCTCTACTTCCGGCGCCCCGACTCGGGGGTCGTCCGTACGGCCCTGGTCACCGCGGGCACCGGCAAGCCGCAGGTCTCCAGCGTCACGGAGACCGGCGGCCGGGCGGGCTACGGCGCGGTCGGCGTCGCGGGCCGCCTCCTGTCGGGCCGCGCGGACACGGGCACGGTCGGCACGACGGGCCTCGGGGGCCCGCCGGCGTGGGCGGAGTCGCAGATGCTCTACGCGGGCGCCCCGGCCGGCATCCTCGAACCGGCGGGCGCGACGACGACGGCGGTCCTGGGCCTGGACGCCGAACTCCACATCACGACGACCCCGCCCAACACCCCCACCCCCCGCACCCCCTGGCAC
>NZ_LGDB01000216.1:0-58594 GCF_001279655.1 Streptomyces sp. WM6372
CGAGCACCTCGCCCGCACCCCCCGTACCCCCTTCCCTCCCCCACGCCGAAAACGCGTTGTGCCGCCGTCGTACGGCAGGCAAGGATCCGGACCATGGGACATCTGGAAGCCTCGCACCTGGAGTACTACCTGCCCGATGGGCGCGTGCTGCTCGGCGATGCCTCGTTCAGAGTGGGCGAGGGTTCGGTGGCGGCCCTCGTCGGCGCCAACGGCGCGGGCAAGACGACGCTGCTGCGGCTGATCTCCGGCGAGCTCCGGCCGCACGGCGGAACCGTCACCTCCAGCGGCGGCGTCGGCGTCATGCACCAGTTCGTCGGCTCGGTGCGGGACGACCGCACGGTCCGTGACCTGCTGGTGTCGGTGTCGCAGCCGCGGATCCGGGAGGCGGCGGCAGCGGTGGACGCGGCCGAGCACCTGATCATGACGGTGGACGACGAGGCCGCGCAGATGGCGTACGCGCAGGCGTTGAGCGACTGGGCCGAGGCCCGCGGGTACGAGGCCGAGACCGTCTGGGACATGTGCACGACGGCAGCCCTCGGCCTGCCGTACGACCGCGCCCGCTTCCGCGAGGTGCGGACGCTGTCCGGCGGCGAGCAGAAGCGGCTCGTACTGGAGGCGCTGCTGCGCGGACCGGACGAGGTCCTCCTGCTGGACGAGCCGGACAACTACCTCGACGTCCCCGGCAAGCGGTGGCTGGAGGAGCGGCTGCGGGAGACCCGCAAGACGGTCCTGTTCATCTCCCACGACCGGGAGCTGCTGGCGCGGGCCGCGCAGCGGATCGTCGCCGTGGAGCCCGGCCCGGCCGGATCCGACGTGTGGGTGCACGGCGGCGGCTTCGGGACCTTCCCCGAGGCCCGGGAGGAGCGGTTCGCGCGCTTCGACGAACTGCGCCGGCGCTGGGACGAGAAGCGCGCGCAGCTGAAGCGGCTCGTGCAGGACATGCAGCAGTACGCGGCGCGCAGTGACGAGATGGCCTCGCGGTACCAGGCGGCCAAGACCCGGCTGCGCAAGTTCGAGGAGATCGGCCCGCCCCCGGAGCCGCCGCGCAAGCAGGACATCACGATGCGCCTGCAAGGGGGCCGGACGGGCGTACGGGCCGTGGTCTGCGAGGACCTGGAGCTGACGGGCCTGATGAAGCCGTTCTCCCTGGAGGTCTTCTACGGGGAGCGGGTGGCCGTGCTCGGCTCGAACGGCTCGGGCAAGTCCCACTTCCTGCGGCTGCTGGCCGGTGAGCCCGTCGCGCACACCGGGAGCCGGAAGCTGGGCGCGCGCGTGGTGCCGGGGCACTTCGCGCAGACGCACGCGCACCCCGAACTCACGGGGCGCACCCTGGTCGACATCCTCTGGACGGAGCACGCCAAGGACCGGGGCGGGGCGATGTCGGCACTGCGCCGCTACGAGCTGGACCGCCAGGGGGACCAGCCCTTCGACAAGCTGTCGGGCGGCCAGCAGGCACGTTTCCAGATCCTGCTGCTGGAGCTGTCCGGCACCACCGCGCTGCTCCTCGACGAGCCGACGGACAACCTCGACCTGGAGTCCGCGGAAGCGCTGCAGGAGGGGCTGGAGGCGTACGAGGGCACGGTGCTGGCGGTGACGCACGACCGCTGGTTCGCGCGCTCCTTCGACCGCTACCTGGTCTTCGGCGCGGACGGGGTCGTCAGGGAGACCGCCGAGCCGGTATGGGACGAACGCCGGGTCCAGCGCGCCCGCTGACCGCCCCCACGGTGGCCGGCGCGCGCCCCCGGCGCCGCGCCGGCCACCGGCCCCAGTGCCAACCGGCCCCACGGCGTGGCCCGTGCAGGCGATCCTCCGGCCGTGACTGCCGCCACTTCGCACCGTCGCGGCATCACCTCTTCCTTGTGCCGCGTTCCCCGGCACCCAGCGCCGCCCAAGGAGAGACCCATGTTCCGACTCTCACGCCTGGCCACCACCGCCACGGTCGTCGCCGCCGCCTTCACCCTGCTCGTCCCCGCCGCCGCATCGGCCGGAGAGCCGGCCCTGTCCGATGTGCGCACCGTCGCGCACTTCGGCTTCGACGCCGGGGAGACGCCGGAGAACATCGCCCTCGAACCCGACGGCTCCGCGAACCTGACCCTGGCCTTCGCCCGGCAGGTCGTCCGCGTCGACCAGCACGGGTCCCCCCGGCTCCTCGCGGTCCTTCCGGCAGTCCCGGACCCGCTCACCCCGCTGCTCGGCGGGGCCGTGGTGATGGGGATCGTGCGCGCCAAGGACGGCACCCTGTACGTCAACTACGCCACCGGAACGAGCGAGACCGGCGTCTGGCGCATCGGACCCCGCGGCGGCGCTCCCGTCCAGATCGCGCAGCTTCCCGCGGACTCGCTCCCCAACGGCCTCGCCCTCGACGAGAAGCTCGGCGTGTTCTACGTGGCCGACTCGGCACGCGGACTCGTCTGGCGCGTCCCGCTGAAGGGCGGCCCGGCCACGATCTGGGCCGCGGGTGCCGCGCTCCAGCCGCTCCCCGCGACCAATGGCTTCCGGGCCGGCGCCAACGGCATCAAGATCCACAACGGCGCCGTCTGGGTGTCCAACACCCACCGCCAGACCCTGCTGCGCATCCCGGTACGCCGGGACGGCGGCGCGGGCTCGATCGAGACCCGGGCGACCGGACTCGCCGGGATCGACGACTTCGCCTTCACGGGACAGGACGACACGGCCCTCGCCGCGCTGATCACGGCGGACGAAGTCGCCCTCGTCCGCCCGAACGGCACCCACGCCGTCGTCCTCACCTCCCCGGACGGCCTGTCCGGCCCGACCGCCGTGGCCCTGCACGACAAGACCGTCTACGTGACGAACGCCTCCTACTTCGCCGTCCCGTCGAACCCCAACCTCCTCCTGGCCCACCTCGACAACGGCAACGACTAGCACCGGCCCCTGGGGGCCACCCGGCGCGGACCCTTGCGGTTGGGCCGTCCAGAGGCATCCGGATGGTGATCCCACGGATCGGCACGGACGATGGTGCTCAAGCCCTCGGCGCAGCGCCGGACCGCCCGGAACGGTGCGGGAAGGCGACACCGTGCCGGTCGCGGTCGTCATCGGCACATCCGGAGCACAACGCACCGCTTGCAGTCTCAGGAGGTGATCACGTGAGCCCGCCACCCAAGTCCGGACTCTGCTCGTACCTGCGGGCGGGACGGGCACCGGCGAAAACCCAACGGTCACGGACGACCCCGGTATTGATCCTGCTGGTCCTCCTCCTGACGGCGGGCTACCTGGGCCGGTTCGGCGTCGAAGACCTCAACGAGGCCCTGACCTTCATGGGGCGCGTCACCGGCGCCGGCCTCATCGCGGCCTCGATCACCGCACTGTTGGGCGGCGCCGCAGTCATGGACTACTGGTTCCGGGGCAGCTTCCCCCACTCCGGAATCGTCGCGCTGGCCGGCACGGTCGCGGCAGCCTTGACCAATCTCATGGTCCTGCTTGAGGTGGCGAACGGCGACTCTCGGTACTACATGACGGCGTCGATCCTGCTCACTGCGGGTTCCGCATGGGCCGTCTTCGCCGTGGGGCGGATGTCGGTCGAGATCCCCGCTCCGAAGCGGCTGGCCGTGGCGGTCCTCGCCTCCACTGCATTCGCGATCGCCAATTTTGGCTACCAAAACCTCTATCAGCCGTACCAGCACGGGGCCAGGCCCATCATCAAGCTGGCCATGGGGAATCCTGAATTGAGCATGGACCGGAAATCATTCGCCATTCCGGTCGACATCACGCTCGACAACCACAGCGATGTGGGGTTCTACGTCATGGGCGCCGAGTTCCACGCCATGGGGCAAAAGGTAACGGTGAGCGGGCACGACCGGCTCCGGCAGCAATGGCGGGACGATGCCAAGCGGTGGAGTAAATCCCAGGAGAAAAGCCCGCTCTCCCGCAGGGAGATCCACCAGGCCGGCCAATTGGTGGCGGCGCAGCCATGGATGGTCCAGGGAAACTGGATCGAGGCAAGCGACTCGTTCGTCACTCGAACGGTGGTACAGCTGCCCATCGACACGCCGTACGATCAAGTGTCCTTCTACGCCACCGCGAGCTTCGCACGCAAGGACCGACTCGGCCTGGATTCGGTCCGATTCGACAGGGACTCCTGGAGCGGCGGAAAAGTGCCCCACTGGATGAAGGCACAGGAGAATTTCGACTCCCTCATCTACACCGGCAGGGTGCACGAAAACAATTCGATCAACGCACATACGATGGACGCACGTTTCGTCGCCGTCTATTGGAAGTTCGGCACGCAGGGCGCAGCCGTGTTCTCATCCATCACGCGAAAAGGCGAGGAAGATCGCACGCCGTCCGACGCGGAGAACCGCGCGGTGAGCAACCGGTACGGCCTCGTCGATGTCGTGACGGGCCCCATCCAGCGATCGTTGTGGGACATCAAGAGCCGTCGGTGACCGCCGTTGCCGCACCGAGCGCGCGGGATCGCGGGTCCAATCGCTCCAGCCACGCCACAAGGGCGAGGGAGCTGTTCATCCGATCCCAGGATTCCGCGTTCCCCACGCCGAGCCGTGCCTCCCTCACTGCCCGGCACAGCACCTCGATGTCGAACATCTCCGCGACCAGCGGATGCCTCGCGGAGCGGCAGAGGTCGATGAGTTCGTCGCCGTGTGCCCGCAAGCCGCGGGCGTAGAGCTGGTCGAAGGGGATCTTGACCGCTCGGCCGCGGATCCGGGAGGGGAGCAGATCTGCCATGGCCTCGCGCAGAACCGCCTTCGGACGGCCCGGATGGAACGTGGCTTCCGCACGGAAGCGGCGCATCGTGGTGATGACCTCGCGGTCGAGAAAGGGGTGCGAGAGGAAGAATCCGTCCTGCCGTGCTCGCTGCCAGGACAGCGGGTCGGGAGCGGCGAGGTAATTGGCCGCCTCGAAGAGCGACTCTTCCGGCCTGCGTCCGAACACGAAGCGGCTCTCCGCGATGCTCGCCTCACGGTAGCCGTGGGCCCGCGCGAATCCGTATCGCAGCCAGCGGGGGCGGGCGAAGCTGCCGAGGCCGCCCAGCACGGTCCCGCGGCGGTCGAGCGACGCAGTGATCCGTTCGGCTGCCAGTGGGAGGGCCGGCCGCACGACGTAGTCGTAGACGACGTCACGCACGCCGCGTTCGGTGCCCGCGGCCCAGGCACGTGCCTGCTTCGTCATCTGCCGGAGCTGTCCCGTGCGGGCCAGTCTGTGCAGGTGGAGGGGGTTGGCGTCCGCGATCGGATCGGCCCCGCAACCGGTCATGAGGATGTCGCAGCCGAGTTCCGCCGCATTGCCGTGGAGCCTGCTCCAGAACGGGGCGCGGAAGGCGTGCGCATGGGGCTCGTCCGCGTCTCCCGCGTGGTGTTCGAAGTCGTCGAAGTCAGCCACGTCGCCGACGTCCAGAATCACCGGGCGGGCTGCCGGTGCATGACGGCAGATCTCCTTCATCGCCTCTTCGAGGTACGGCTGCTCCCCGGCCAGCTCTCCTCTGTCGAAGCGCCCGGCGAGCAGGACCAGGTCCCCGGGGTGGCCCAGTCCCGCGCCCAGCTGACGGGCTGCGAGCAACGCGACGCTGGTGGAGTCGATGCCGCCGGAGACGTGGCATGCCGTCATCCGGCCCACTCGGCGCCCGACGGCGTCCTCCAGTGCGAGGCGCAGGTCCTTCGCGGCCCCGCTGAGACCGAGCCCGTCTGTCGTCGATCCCCCCGGGGCGTCGGCCCCACGGGCGCGTCTGCGCACCCGACCACGCATCTGCCCGGTGATCGAAAGCTCCACCACCTCGCCGCCGAGGATCCGGTGCACACCGGAGAACGGGGTGAGTTCCGAGTGCGGTTGCGCCATGTTCCCCGTCAGGAACCGGCAGAAGTAGCTGCGTTCCAGCGCTTCGACGTCGCCCAGACAGCGCGCCGACGTACTCACCGCGCTGACGCGCCCGCCGGACTCCCTGAAGAACAGGGGAATGCGCGCATGGTCGTCGCGCATCAGCACGATGCGGTCGCGGCACACCAGGACAGCCGCGTAGTCGCCGATGGGCAGACGTGCTGTGGCTCCCGGTCGGCCGACGTCGTCCAGGAGCCCGCGCGCGCCCGCCTCGCGGTCACGGAGCGAGCCGACCCAACCGACGACCACTGCGGTGCCGGCCCGTGAGGAGACCGTCGTCACGAGTCCCTGCCGCGCCATGGCCTCGGCCGCCCGGAGCCTCGGTGCACCCTCTGCCCAGTCAAGGCGGAGCGCTTGCACGTCACTGCCCTGCGCAACTGATCGAGAGAACCGGCACGAACGCGTGGCCCCGCGGATCGGCATCAGGGATGCACACGCCGCCCGAAGAGCTCCAGGCATGCAAGGCGAACGGGTGCTCGCGCACACCGACGTGGAGCACGGCGTTCAAGCCGCATCGCCGCAGAAGGACGAAGGCCGTCACGGCCTCGGCCTTGCAGTCGTCGTTCACGAACCAGCTTCTGTGACTGTGTGATCGCACGGCCCGTTTCAGCCGCGCCACCTCGTCCGCCGAAGGCGGGTCTGCACGTGAGTACACCGGGGCCGCCACGGACAGGAGCCGAAGGACGCGCCCGAATCCCATGGTCCGGATCGACAGGTGCACTCCGCGCAGCCAGAGCCCGACCTCGACGTCCGAGTACGCCTTCCGGTGATCCGTCGCACACCCGGCGCGGATGAGATCGGCGACGAGTTCGGCACGTTCCTCGGAGCTTCCCTCGACGAATTTCTGAACGTCCGTCGTCGTCATGCCGAGAAAACGGGTCCGCCGCCTCCAGTCGGCGATCAGGGCACCGCTGGACGTCCTGGTGACACGGCAATGCGGTGACAGAACCCGCGTAATGGCCACCAGAGTGTCGGTCTCTTCTGCCACCGCACATGCTCCAAACTCGGCCTGCCGCACGGACTCTGCGACAGGCCGAGTTCGACACGGTGAGCTGTATCAGGACATATATCCATGGCCGTCGTAGAGCCCCCCGCTGAAGCCTCGAATCGAACGGCCGTTGCCGAGAAGAACAAACCGATGCGGCATACGGCGCCGCAGCCGTCGGACGAACATCGCCTACCTCCAGAATCGGGCAGCGTCGATCAAGTCCAGGCTACTCTGCGTCGAATGCCCCGCAACCGGACCGCGCACACTCCGAAGCGGCTCCCGCGGCTTTCTGACCAGCAGGATTCACCTTGGCGCGGACAGGTTGATCACGACATCACCCGGTCCCCGGGCCGGGCGGGGGACGACCGTGAAAGGGTCGCACCCGTGTACACGAAAGTGACCGCGGGGAGGCATTTCTCCTCGACGACGGTCCCGAGGCCGTCGCAGTGAGGAAGCGCGCTCGGTACACCGGGCACCACCTTTCGGTGTCGATCAGTGGGGACGCCGGTCAGCCGACCACGCCCCGGTGCCGCACCCGCGGCGACATCCCGCCGGAGCGGCCGGACGGCGCAGCACATCCACCCCGACAGGGCCCGGCTCAGGCGGCGGCGCGCACTTCGGGCGGTGTCGGGCAGTCGCGGCAGCGGCCGGGGTGCGGGGAGCGGAAGGCGCGTTCGCAGCCGTCGCAGGTCTGGAAGGGGTCCGGGCGTCTGATCGGCCTCGCCGCCGGGGCCGCCGGGGCCGCCGGCAGGTGAGGCGGGAGCAGCGCCTTGAGGCGGTACGCGAGGACGGAGGCGGGGCTGCGCAGGGGCTCCGGGAGGCTGGTGGTCAGGGCCAGGATGACCGCCTCGGGGTCCGCGCCCCGGTCCAGCCAGGCCGAGACGGCGGGTGCGAGGCGCCGTACGTCGCGCTCGGCCAGCAGGAGCCGGGGGTCGTAGCGGCGGAGGCCGGCCAGCAGATCGGCCGCGCCGGGGTGCACGGGGTACGGCGCCGGCCCGGGTTCGGGGTCGGCGACCCACTGCGGCCCGGGCCCGGGCTCCGGCTCGGGCCCCGGGTCCGGGTCCGGGTCGGGCTCCGGATCGGGCGCCGGGTCCGGGTCCGGGTCGGGCTCCCGGTCCGGCGGCGGAGGCGGAGGCTCGTCCGGGCCGGTCGGCGGCTTGTTGTACGAGTACGTCCGGGTCACCACCCGCCCGTTCTCCAGCCGCTCGCGGCGGCGTTCCAGGTAGCCGTGGCGTTCCAGCTCCCTGAGGGCGGAGCTGAGGCGCATCTCGCCCTCCGGGAAGCGGCCCATGAGCGCCCTGATGCCGACCGGTGCGCCTTCGGGGAGCGACTGGATGTACGCCGCCACCCCGATCGCCGTCGCCGACAGCTCGCGGTGCTGGAGGAGGTGGTTGCCGATCACGGTGTAGTGACTGGCATGCCACGTGTTGACGTGGATGACACCGGATCGGGGGGTCCCGGCGGGAACTCGGGACGAGGCGCACGAGGGCGCGCTAGGGTGCTGAAAAGCCATGGGGAAGCAGCCACTTCCTAAGTGGTCAGGCCCTCGACCGGGATGCCAGTCCCGCCGGGGGCCGTCTCATGTCTGCGGTTGTCGGGGCGAGCATATGCCCGCCAACCGGTCCGAAATCCAGCCGAGTTGGCACAGTTCACCCGTCCGAGCGACGGGGGCCGGTGGGGTGGGTTTGGTGGGTTCTTTCCCCCGGTTCTTTGGTCTTTTGCGTCTAAGCACGCCGGATCGCGGAGCCCCGGGACACGGGGGTGAGCGACACCTCCGCCCACACCACCTTGCACGGGACCGGCCCTTCCCGTACGCCCCAACGGTCCGCGAGCGCTTCGACCAGCACGAGCCCCCGCCCCGCGTCGTGGATCTGCGGGATCCGGTCGCCCCGGGCGTCCGTCACCTCGATGAGGAGGGTGTCCGGCGTGATGGTGAGGGCGAGTTTGAAGTCCCGTCCGGGAACCCGGCCGTGGGTCACGGCGTTGGTCGCGAGCTCCGCGATGATCTGCGCGGGGACCTCCAGGGGGAGCCCCCAGGCGCGGAGTTGTTCGGCGGCCAGCACGCGGCCGAGTCGAGCTCCGCGCGGGGTCGCGGACAGCTGGACGTGAAAGTCGACGAGTTGAGGAATCACGTCACTCAGCGTGGCCACGCATGCGTACCGTGGGAAGCAACACCGCCTGTACGTCCCGCGTTTGTCCGGTGCTTGTCCAGCGCTGTCGCGGCTGTCCGGACCGACCTGACGGGTACGGGGCGCTGAGGACATCGGCTCGTCGGAGGTGGGCGCGCATGAGCGTGGACAACAGTGACGGTACGGAAGAGCCCGGCTGGGACGTGGACCCGGAGGACGAACAGGGCGTGGCGGTGGTCGCCGCGCTGGGCCGCCAGCTCAAGACCTGGCGCGAGTCGGCCGGCATGCGGGCGGCCGAGTTCGGAGCGGCCATCCAGTACGGGGAGGACCAGGTCCGCAAGGTGGAGGCGGGGAAGCGGATCCCCCGCGCAGAGTATTTGGACCGGGCGGATGAGGTACTGAACGCCGGCGGCAAGATCAAGGCGATGAAGGTCGACCTTGAGCAGGTCCGCTACCCGAAGCGCATCCGCGACTTGAAGCAGAGGGAGGCCAAGGCCGTCGAGATCGGCGCCTACAACAACCACAACATCCATGGCCTGTTGCAGACCGAGGAATACGCACGGGCGCTCTTTCGAACGCTGCGCCCCGCCTATACATCGGACGAGATGGAGCGGATGGTGTCCGCCCGCATGGCACGGCAGTCCATCTTCCAGCGGTCTCCCGGTCCGGCACTCAGCATTGTCCAGGAAGAGGTCACGCTCCGCCGTCCGATCGGAGGCACAATGGTGTTGCGCCGACAGCTCGAACACCTCTTGGAGGTAGTCCAGTTGCCGAACATCGAGTTCCAGGTGATGCCGACCAGCCGCGAGGATCACGCCGGGATGCTGGGGCTGATCCAGTTCCTGAAGTTCGGCGACGGAACGGCGGTGGGCCGAGCGGACGGGGTGTTCTACGGGCGCCCGGTCTCCGATCCCAAGCAACTCCAGCTCCTTGAGCTGCGCTATGGCATCATCCGAGCTCAGGCGCTTACGCCCCGAGAATCGCGGGCCTTCATCGAGGAACTGCTGGGAGAAACATGATCCACGACGCCGAGTTGGACTGGTTCAAGAGCAGCTACAGCGACAGCGGCGACATCAACGACTGCGTCGAGGTCGCCTGGCACAAGAGCAGCTACAGCGACAGCAGCGACGGAAACGACTGCGTCGAGGTGGCCACCACTGCGGGCGCCGTCCTCGTCCGGGACTCCAAGGACATCGAGCGGCCCCACCTGACGGTCGGGCCGGGCGCGTGGGCCGGGTTCGTGGCCCACGCTTCCGGCAGCTGACTTCGACAGTTCAGGCGCGGGTGCAGACGTGCACCGATTCGCTGTGCCCGCCCTCGCTGTGGACGATCCGCACGACGTTGTTCTTGTAGGTCACCTTCAGCACCTGGCCGTCGCTGGTGTCCTTGTGGCCCGGGGGCTGCCAGGGGAAGGTCAGCGAGACGTCCTCCCCGACCTCCTTGGGGACGGTCAGGGCTTGGCCGCCCGTCAGCCGGCTCACGCCCTTGGGGGCCTCGTACACGTCGAGGACCAGGTGGCCGCCGCGCAGCAGCCAGCCTCCGTGCCACGTGACGGGGGCGGGGCCGCTGGTCCAGGTGATGGTCCAGCCGGAGTTGCCGCCGCCGTCCGCGTTCACGGTGGCCTTCCCCTTCACGGTCTCGCCGTTCGGGGTGGTCGACTCCAGGTTCCAGTCGCCCTTGATGAACGCGTCGAAGGCCCGGGCGATCGGCCCCGACGAGGCCGGCGCGGGAGCCGGGGACGACGAAGCCGCGCCGCCGGAGGCCGCCGGAGTGCCGGGCAGGGGGTCCTTGCCCTTGCCTCCGCACGCCGCGACCAGTGAGGCGCCGACCCCGATCGCCAGGTAGCGCAGCGCGTTGCGCCGCCCGATCATCTGCGCCGCCGCGCGTATCTCTCGTACCGTCACCACCCCACGGTATAAGGCCAGTTGATCAACGAGCGACCGACTGTCGGGCGGCGACCCGAGAGCCCTGGAACCGTACACTCCCCTTCCGCGTCTCCAGTTTCAGGCCAACACCGGCCGAACGACCGGAAATCCCCGTATTAGCATGGACATGACCAGTCGATTCTGGCCATTGTCCGGTTATCAACTCACCAGGGGACACATGTCGTTCGACGCGGAATGGGCCCAGCACAAGGCCGCCGCACTCGCGCAGCCGTCACCCGCCATGCGCCTCAACCACGTGCCCGCGGACGCGAGCACGGCGGGGAGCCCGGCCGGGAGCCTCGTCGCCGGGGCGCAGTCCATCAACGGCAACGCCAACCTGCTGATCGAGATCGCCGCGCTCCTCCACGAGGGCCGGCCCGACGGCGACGCGAGCACCATGGCCCGCGCGCCCCGGGCCCACGCGGACGTCTCGGCGGAGGCGCTGCGCTTCGCCCGCTTCGCCGACGACCAGTTCAAGGACACGATCAACCTGTTCGCCGCCCTGGCCACCAAGCTCAAGACCACCGGCACCAGCTTCGCGCAGGTGGACGACGGGACCGCCCGCAACTTCCTCAACGGCATCCTCGACGGCGGCCAGTACGTGAAGCCGGAGTCGAAGTGAGCCTGAGCCACCGCAAGGACGTCCAGTTCCTGGAGGAGTGCAATCCGGCGCTGGTGGAGCGCAACGCCGCCGAGTTCAAGCGGCTGCGCGATCTGCTGGTGCAGGTCGAGGATCCCGCCCGGCGCGCCGAGACCGGTACGCAGTGGCAGAGCGACGGCAGCCACACGTACACCTCCCGCCTCTCGGAGGCCCGCCAGCTCGTCCTCCACATGGCCGAGGGGTACGACAAGGCGGCCAGCGCCCTGCACGCCTACTCCTTGGCCCTGACCACCGCCAAGTCGCACTACGCGAACGGCAAGCGCACCGAGCGCAAGCTCGCGGCGCTCATCGCGACGAAGGGCACCGCGATCACGCGCACCGCGCAGGAGGCGGAGCCGATGTGCCAGTGGGAGGACATGCGGGCGACGACCGGCGTCATGGACTTCTTCGCCGAGATCACCATGGACGTGGACGACATCCGCGACGAGGCGAACCGGCTGCACGACGACGCGGGCGGCAGTTTCCACCTGGCCAAGACGGCCGAGCAGGAGGCGCGGAGCGTGTGCGTGCACGCGCTGAAGCAGGCGTACGAACTGCTGCCCGAGTTCAAGGTCAAGGGCGGCGGGGGCGGGGTCGACGTGTACGCGGCGATGGCCGACATCCGGCGCGAGGCGGCGGAAGCCCGTACGAACCCCCTGACGCACCTGCCGGGCAGCGGTCCGAAGAAGGACATGACCGGGCCGGTGGGGAGCGAGCCGGTCTCGCCCGAGCTGCGGGACATCCGGATGCGGGTGGCGGGCCTGCCGGAGGCGGACGACAACTACTGGGACCCGCCGCAGTCGGACGAGGGCCGGGCGGAGTGGATCCGCAACAACAAGGAGATCCTGCGGGCAGCGGCGCAGCGGGCGGGCCTGCCGGAGGAGATGGTCGCCGGTATCGCCTGGAAGGAGGTCGGCGGCCAGCCGGGCATCTTCGACGACGGCGTGGACTTCTTCCGCCAGGCCGCCGACGCCCCGTGGGGCCTGAGCCCCGTCACGGCCGAGAACCTGCCGGACCGGGCGGGCGGCAAGCCGGACGAGACCTCCTTCGGGCCGATCGCGGTGCAGCTGCGGCGCGGGGCGGAGGTGCTGGGCTACGACCCGGAGAACCTCACGGACCAGCAGCGCAACGTGGTGAAGTCCGCGCTCCAGGACCCGAAGCAGAACGCCTTCATCGCGGCGGGGTTCCTGGCGCAGATCAAGGAGGAGACCGGGTACGCCAACGTCCCGGCGGACCAGCTGACCGAGGCGCAGATGCAGGAGATCGCCGCCCGGTACAACGGCGGCCCGTACTGGGAGTCGAAGAAGGCCCAGGACTACGGCGATGATTTCCGGAACAACCTCGGCAACGTGAAGAAGGCGATGCGATGACGTACGGGCGCGAGAGCATCGACCTGCCCGAGGACCGGGGCTGCCTCCAGTGGGTCCTGGGCGTCCCGCTGGCCCTCATCTACCTGCCCGCGGCGTACATCTGCTTCCTCCTGCTGGCCGCGGACCCGGTCGCACCCGCAGATCAGCACACGCGTGACGACCTGTACGCGATGGGCGCCGTGGCGCTGTGCATCTGCTTCGCCGGGCTGCTGCTCTCGCTCCTCCCGGTCTACCGGCGGACCATGAACCGCTGGTGGTACGCCGTACCGCTCGTCCTCGGCGCGATCGCCTACTTCGGCGGGGTGTCCCCGGGCTGAACGCACCGCAGCCCCCGCCCGGACGGGGGCGGGGGCTGCGGGAGGGCCGGGCCGGTCAGGCGGCCACGGCGACCGGGGTGCGCTCGTCCAGCGGGGAGGACGAGGCCGTTTCGTAGGCCTTCTTGTCCAGGATTCCCTCGCGCGCCGCGACCACGACCGGGACCAGGGCCTGGCCGGCGACGTTGGTGGCGGTGCGCATCATGTCCAGGATCGGGTCGATCGCCATCAGCAGGCCGACGCCCTCCAGGGGCAGGCCCAGGGTGGAGAGGGTCAGGGTCAGCATGACGGTGGCGCCGGTCAGGCCGGCCGTGGCGGCCGAGCCGACCACCGAGACGAAGGCGATCAGCAGGTAGTCGGTGATCGTCAGCTGGACGTCGAAGATCTGCGCGATGAAGATCGCGGCGAGCGCCGGGTAGATCGCGGCGCAGCCGTCCATCTTCGTCGTCGCGCCGAACGGGACGGCGAAGGAGGCGTACTCCTTCGGGACGCCGAGGCGCTCGGTGACCTTCTGGGTGACCGGCATGGTGCCGACCGAGGAGCGGGAGACGAAGGCCAGCTGGATCGCGGGCCAGGCGCCCTTGAAGAACTGGATCGGGTTGACCTTGGCGACCGTCGCCAGCAGCAGCGGGTAGACGCCGAACATGACCAGCGCCGAGCCGACGTAGACGTCCGCGGTGAAGGTCGCGTACTTGCCGATGAGCTCCCAGCCGTACGAGGCGATCGCGGTGCCGATCAGGCCGACGGTGCCGATCGGGGCGAGGCGGATGACCCACCACAGGGCCTTCTGGAGGAGTTCCAGGACGGACTCCGCGACGGTGAGGATCGGCTGGGCCTTGTCGCCGAGCTGGAGCGCGGCGATACCGGCGACGGCGGCCATGAAGACGATCTGGAGCACGTTCAGCTCGGTGAACGGCGTGATGACGTCCGTCGGCACGATGCCGGTGAGGAAGTCGAGCCAGGAGCCGGTGCGCTTGGGCAGCTTGCCGTCCTGCGGGGTGAGGCCGGTGCCGGCGCCCGGGTTGGTCAGCAGGCCGATCGCGAGGCCGATGCCGACGGCGATCAGCGAGGTGATCATGAACCAGAGCAGCGTGCGCGAGGCGAGGCGGGCGGCGTTGTTCACCTTCCGCAGGTTGGTGATCGACACCAGGATCGCGAAGAAGACGAGCGGGGCCACGGCCAGCTTCAGCAGCTGGACGAAGATGTCGCCGACCTGCTCAAGGGTCTTGGCGAGCCAGCTGACGTCCTGGCTGCGGGCGAGCCAGCCGAACAGGACACCGAGCACGAGGCCGGTGACGATCTGGGCCCAGAACGGGAACTTGAAAGAGGCCTTGGCGGGGGCCTGAGGGGTCGCGGACACGGACACACTCCGGGGGTGATGCGCAAAGAAGGGGGGAAGAGGAAGAACGGCGTGGGCTCAGCGACAGCCACAACAGGCCGCGGACACGCGGCGGCAGAGGTCGACGTGCAGGCGCGCCACGAGCGGGACGCTCGCGGTCATTTCGTGCGCAACTGTGGTCAACATGTTTAACACGCTAACACTTTCCCTTTGAGGATCTCAAAGGTGCACTTTGAGTCAGGGAGCCCCCGCGAAACGCCGAACCGCCCCGGCGCGCAGGGCAGATCCCGGCGCGGGGGCGGTTCGGTGTGGTTCGGGGTGTGACGCAGTCAACACGGGCGCGGGAACTTCCGCGCGGGCGTGACCTTACGCGCGGGCGGCGTCGTCGGCCGCGTCCTCCTGGGAGCGGTTCGCGGCGAGCTTCTCCTTGGCGTCCGCGACGCGTCCGGAGATCTGCGCGGACATCTCGTCGCGCTGCTTGCGCAGCAGCACGAAGGAGAGCGGCGCGGAGATCACGAGGGCGAGCAGCACGACCCAGGCGGGGTTGGCGTCACCGAGGCCGGCGGGCACCCAGCCCACGTTGACCAGGACGGCGACCAGGACGAGGCATCCGACGAAGATGCCCAGCCGCATCGCGGTGTAGCGGATCGTCGCGCTCGGCTTGAGGGACACGGTGACCCCTTCTCTCTCGTCGGTACTCGGCGGCGTGCCCGTCCAGTGAAGCACGGCGCAGGTACGGACAAACCCGCCGGGGGTCACCCGCCGGGGTCAGTGCAGGGGCAGGAGCATCGTGATGTCGTCGCGGTCGTCGCCCGGGGCCACCCGGATCGCGCCCGGGACGCGGCCGACCTCCTTGTAGCCGCAAGCGGCGTAGAAGTGCTCCAGACCCAGGCCGCCGCGGCAGGACAGGCGGATGGCCTCCACGCCCTCGATCGCGCGGGCGCGGTCGGCGGACTCGGCCATCAGCCGGCGGCCGTAGCCCCGGCCCTGACGGTCCGGATGGACCATCACCGTGTAGAGCCAGATCCAGTGGCCCATCAGGGCGTGCCGGTTGATCCCGAGGAAGGCGACGGCGGCCAGCCCGCCCTCGTCGTGGCCCACCAGGAGCCGCATCTGACCGTCGGCGACCATGCCGATCTGCTTGATCAGCTGGGGGCGGATGTCGTCCCGGACGACCGGCGGGACGAAACCCACGGCTCCGCCGGCGTTGGAGGCGTCCGTCCACAGGTCGAGGAGGGCCTCGTGCAGGGCCGGGTCGATCTGCGGGTCCAGAGTGAACGTAAGGGCCATTGCGCCAGAGTATCTATTACCGGCGGGGGCGGTCCAGCAAAAAGACGCCCTGGTCCGGCATGCGGACCAGGGCGCTCAGGGAGCTACGACGGTGCGTCAGACGCGCATCGCCTGCGGGGTCTCGCGCAGGTCCGCGTCCGGGCCGGGGTACTCGCGGATGATCTCGTAGCGCGTGTTGCGCTCGACCGGGCGGAAGCCGGCCTCGCGGATCAGCTCCAGCAGATCGTCACGGCCGAGCTTGTTCGGCGTGCCGTAGTTGTCCGCGTCGTGCGTGATCTTGTACTCGACGACCGAGCCGTCCATGTCGTCCGCGCCGTGCTGGAGCGCCAGCTGGGCGGTCTGCACACCGTGCATGACCCAGAAGACCTTCACGTGCGGCACGTTGTCGAAGAGCAGCCGCGAGACCGCGAAGGTCTTCAGCGCCTCCGCGCCGGTCGCCATCGTCGTACGGGCCTGGAGCTTGTTGCGGACCTTGCCGTCCTGCATGTCCACGAAGTCGTGCTGGTAGCGCAGCGGGATGAAGACCTGGAAGCCGCCGGTCTCGTCCTGGAGCTCGCGCAGCCGCAGCACGTGGTCCACGCGGTGGCGCGGCTCCTCGATGTGCCCGTAGAGCATCGTCGACGGGGTCTTGAGGCCCTTGGAGTGCGCCAGACGGTGGATGCGCGACCAGTCCTCCCAGTGGGTCTTGTGGTCGACGATGTGCTGGCGGACCTCCCAGTCGAAGATCTCCGCGCCGCCGCCGGTGAGCGACTCCAGACCGGCCTCGATCAGCTCGTCGAGGATGTCGGAGGCCGACATCCCGGAGATCGTCTCGAAGTGGTGGATCTCGGTCGCCGTGAACGCCTTCAGCGAGACGTTCGGCAGCGCCTCCTTCAGCGCGGAGAGCGAGCGCGGGTAGTACCGCCACGGCAGGCTCGGGTGCAGGCCGTTGACGATGTGCAGCTCGGTGAGGTTGTCGTTCTCCATGGCCTTGGCCAGGCGTACGGCTTCCTCGATGCGCATCGTGTACGCGTCCTTCTCGCCCGGCTTGCGCTGGAACGAGCAGTAGGCGCACGAGGCGGTGCACACGTTCGTCATGTTGAGGTGGCGGTTGACGTTGAAGTGGACGACGTCGCCGTTCTTGCGCGTACGCACCTCGTGCGCGAGGCCGCCCAGCCAGGCCAGGTCGTCGGACTCGTAGAGGGCGATGCCGTCCTCACGGGTCAGCCGCTCGCCGGAGCGAACCTTGTCCTCCAGCTCACGCTTGAGCCCAGCGTCCATTCCGGTCGTCTCCTCTACGGGTCCTGTCCTGCCTGCAACCGCCACCCACCGTACTCTTAGCCCTCTTCGGGCAGGTCCCCGACCCGGTTCTCCCACTTCGTGGAGAGCACGATGGTGGTACGGGTGCGCGAGACGCCCTTGGTGCTGGAGAGCTTGCGGATGATCCGCTCCAGCCCGTCCACGTCGCCCGCGCGGACCTTGAGCATGTACGAGTCGTCGCCGGCGATGAACCAGCAGTCCTCGATCTCCGCCAGGTCGCGCAGGCGGCGGGCCACGTCCTCGTGGTCCGCGGCGTCGGAGAGGGAGATGCCGATGAGCGCCGTGACGCCGAGGCCGAGCGAGGCCGCGTTGACGGTCGCGCGGTAGCCGGTGATCACGCCGGCCGATTCGAGCCGGTTGATCCGGTCGGTGACGCTGGGGCCGGAGAGGCCGACGAGCCGGCCCAGCTCCGCGTACGAGGCACGTCCGTTCTCACGAAGTGCCTGGATGAGCTGCCTATCCACCGCGTCCATATACCTGGAGCCTTCCATTATTCGGCGATCCCGCAAGTTTACGTATAGAATCAAAGGCGCACAGGGTCAACACCCTGTGAATCTTTCAACAGATCGGCGATGATCTCGCTGATCTGACGACATCAGGAGTGGTTCACCGTGTACACGATCGAGATGGCCTACGCGCACATGCGACAGCTCCAGGAGCTGGCCAACCGATCCCGCACCCACCAGCCCGCCGCCGCGCGCAACGTCGACCGGACCCGCAAGCCGGGCGTCGTCCGCGCCAAGAAGCGCTAGTCGCCGCGCCAGTTCCCGCGCTAGCCACCGTTTTCCTCCCGGGGGCGGGACGCTCCACCGAGCTTCCCCTCCCACCGGCGGTACAGCCGGTGCGGCACCCCTGCCGCATCCAGCACCCGCCCCGCGACGAAATCCACCAGGTCCTGGATGTGCGTCGCACCCGCGTAGAACGCCGGAGAGGCGGGCAGCACCACTGCGCCCGCCTCGTCCAGCGCCACCAGATGCTTGAGCGTCTGCCCGTTCAGCGGGGTCTCCCGCACCGCGACCACCAGTCGCCGCCGCTCCTTGAGCGTCACGCTCGCGACGCGCTGGAGCAGGTCCTTCGACAGCCCGAGCGCCACACCCGCCACACAGGCCGTGGACGCCGGCACGATCAGCATCCCCTTCACGGGGTACGAGCCCGAGCTCGGCCCGGCGGCCAGGTCGCCGGCGCCCCAGTAGCGGACATCGTCCAGTTCCGGCCGTGGATGCGTCGCGGGCTTGCCGTCCGCTCCCCGCTCCAGCCAGGTGGCGAGATCGTCCCGCCAGTGCGCGTCTCGGAACGCGATCCCGGTCTCGTCGAGCAGGGTCAGCCGCGAGGCGCGGCTGACCACGAGGTCCACGCTCTCCCCCGCCGCCAGCAGTCCCCGGATCACCGCCGCCGCGTACGGCGTCCCGGACGCCCCGGAAACCCCGACCACCCACGGGGTGCGCTTGCCGTCAGTCATAGCTCCGAGACTATCCGGCCACCGGCGGACGACGCTGAGTAAGGTGGCCCGAGCGTCGATGGGTGGGGGTTTCAGGACATGGCCGAGGCAAGCGGGGCGGGCATGCGTCTCGATGAATGGAGCCGGACGGATCGGGCCGGAGCCGCGGGGAAGCTGATGCTGGGCTGGGTGGCCCTGCTGTGGCTGATCGAGGTGGTGGACCTGGTCACCGGGCACGCGCTGGACGCGTACGGGATCGCTCCGCGGTCGGTGGACGGCCTGAGCGGGATCCCGCTCGCCCCGTTCCTCCACTTCGGCTTCGACCACGTGGCGTCCAACAGCGTCCCGCTGCTGGTCCTCGGCTTCGTCGCCGCGCTGAGCGGGATACGGCGGTTCCTCGCGCTCTGCGCGGTGGTCGTGGCGGTGGACGGACTCGGCGTCTGGCTGGTCGCCGGGGCGGACACCGTGACGGCCGGCGCCTCGGGCCTGGTCTTCGGCCTCTTCGGCTACCTGCTGGTCCGCGGCTTCGTCGAACGCCGCCCGCTGGGCGTGCTGGTCGCCGTCGCGATCGCCGCGTACTGGGGCACCGCGATCCTGACCGGCATCCTGCCGACGAACACGACGGTCAGCTGGCAGGGCCACCTCTTCGGCCTGCTGACGGGCGTCGCCTCGGCGTTCCTCTTCCCCCGCCGCCCCCTGCGCGAGTAGGCCCTACGGGGCGCTCGCGCCCGGGTCCACGGGCAGTTCGGCGGTACCGATCAGCAGCTTGCCGATGTCGGTCAGGACGGTGACCGTTCCGCCGTAGGGAAAGGTGTCCCGGCCCCGGTAGCCGTCGGGTCCCGGGTTCCAGAGCTTCACGCACTCGGCCCGATACGGGTCAAAGATCACGTAGTGGGGGATGCCGGCGCGCGCGTAGGCCCGGTCCTTCACCTCGTAGTCGTTGCGGACGCTGCTCGGGGACACCACCTCGACGGCGAGCTCGATCAGGTCCGGCGCGTAGGCGGTGAGGTTCTTGCGCCATTCCGCCTTCGGGATCACCGCGAGGTCCGGACAGAACTCGTTGTCGCCGTCCATGGGCACAGCCACATCGCTGATGAAGGCCCAGTCCTCAGAGAGTTGGGGCTTCAGGTCATCCCGGACCCCCCAAATCGTCTCGTTGTGGTACGGCCTGACCGGACTCATCACGATGGCGCCCTCGACGATCTCCATCCGGTACCCGGGGAACATGTCCTCGAACCGGCTGAGCTGTGAGTGCAGGCGGTCGCTCTCCGAAACGGTCACGTTGGCCTCCCTGTCCATGCACTCGATGGTAGGCCGCACGCTACTCACGGCGCCGGACTGCGGACCACGAGTTCCGGCGGCGGCCACACCATCGAGCTACAGCGTGAGCCCGCGGGCCACGAGGTCGGCCAGGGCGCAGGCGAAGAGGGCCATGCCGATGAAGCCGTTCACCGTGAAGAAGGCCCGGTTCAGGCGGGACAGGTCGTGCGGCTTCACGATCGTGTGCTCGTACAGGAAGGCACCGACGACGACCAGCAGGCCGAACCAGAAGAAGGGGCCCGCGTCCGTCGCGAGCGCGTACCAGGCCAGCAGGACCGTCGTCACCGCGTGCGCGCCGCGCGCGCCCCACAGGGCCGCCGGGACACCGAAGCGGGCCGGGACCGACTTCACGCCGTCCGCGCGGTCCGCGGCCACGTCCTGGCAGGCGAAGATCAGGTCGAAGCCGCCGATCCAGACGCCCACCGCCAGGCCCAGGATCACCGCGTCCCAGGACCACTCGCCGGTCACCGCGAGCCAGGCCCCGACCGGACCCATCGCCTGGGCCAGGCCCAGGATCGCGTGCGGGAAGTTCGTGAACCGCTTGCCGTACGGGTACACCACCATCGGGATCACCGCGATCGGCGCCAGCGCCAGGCACAGCGGGTTCAGCAGCGCCGCCGAGCCGAGGAAGACGGCCAGCGCGATCCCGGCCCCGGTCCAGGCCGAGCGGACCGACACCGCGCCGGTGACGAGCTCGCGCCCGGCGGTACGGGGGTTGCGGGCGTCGATCTCCCGGTCGATGATCCGGTTGGCGGCCATCGCGAAGGTCCGCAGCCCGACCATGCAGACGGTGACGAGCAGCAGCTCCGCCCAGTGCATGGAGCGGTCGAGCCGGAACATGGCCGTCAGCGCCGCGATGTAGGCGAAGGGCAGCGCGAAGACCGAGTGCTCGATCATCACGAGCCGCAGGAACGCCTTCACCTTGCCGGGTGCCTGCGGCGCGGAACCGGGGCCGATGACTCCGTCGGCGGTCGTCATCATGCGAGGGCTCTCCGGAAGTCTTCGAGGTCGGCGAGGAGTTCCGCCGCCGGGAGCGCGCCGAGCTCCAGGGTCTGCGGGCCGCCGTCGTGGCCCTCCGGCGGCGTTACGGATGCGGTGATCTGCCACGCGTCGGCCACCGGCCGGGCGTCCAGGCGCAGGAAGTTCCCCGCTTCGGCCGTGAACGGCTCACCCGCGGCCAGGGCCCGCTGGAGCTGCTCCGCGAAGTCGTCCGCCTCGATGTCCCGTGCGCCGGGCAGCTCGAAGCCGTCCCCCTCGCCGTCCACGTCGAGCATCAGCGCCCAGATGTTGCCGGGGCCCGCGAACTCCTCCGGTGTCACTCCCGCCTGCTCGGCGGCGAGGCGCACGCCGGGCTGGGTCGGGTCGATCTCCGGGCGCAGCAGGGCCACGTAGACCGATTCGGTGCCGATGACGAGCTCGGGGCCCTCCACGCCGATGGGGCTCACAGGCCGTACTCCTTCCAGCGGCGGTCCACCAGGGCCGCCGTCGCGGGGTCGGACTCCACCATGTCGGGCCAGCCGCCGTCGCGGGTGTAGCCCTCCTCGGGGAGCTTCTTCGTCGCGTCGATGCCCGCCTTGCCTCCCCAGAACTGCTGGTACGAGGCGTGGTCGAGGTGGTCGACCGGGCCTTCCACGACGGTGAGGTCGCGGGAGTAGTCCGTGTTGCCGAGGGCCCGCCAGGACACCTCGTGCAGGTCGTGGACGTCGCAGTCGGAGTCCACGACGATGATCAGCTTGGTCAGCGACATCATGTGGGCGCCCCAGATGGCGTGCATGACCTTCTGGGCGTGCTTCGGGTACTTCTTGTCGATCGAGACGATCGCGCAGTTGTGGAAGCCGCCCGACTCGGGCAGGTGGTAGTCCACGATGTCCGGCACGATGATCTTGAGCAGGGGGAGGAAGAAACGCTCCGTCGCACGTCCGAGCGGGCCGTCCTCCGTGGGCGGGCGGCCGACGACGATCGACTGGAGGAGCGGGCGCTTGCGCATCGTCACGCAGTCGATCTTCAGGGCCGGGAACGGCTCCTGCGGGGTGTAGAAGCCGGTGTGGTCGCCGAAGGGGCCTTCCGGGAGCATCTCGCCCGGCTCCAGCCAGCCCTCGATGACGACCTCGGCGTTGGCCGGGACCTGGAGCGGGACGGTCTTGCAGTCGACCATCTCGATGCGCTTGCCCGCGACGAACCCGGCGAACAGGTACTCGTCGATGTCGCCGGGCAGCGGCGCGGTCGACGCGTAGGTCACGGCCGGCGGGCAGCCGAAGGCGATCGCGACCGGGAGGCGCTCGCCGCGCTTGGCGGCGACCGCGTAGTGGTTGCGGCTGTCCTTGTGGATCTGCCAGTGCATGCCGATGGTGCGCTTGTCGTGGCGCTGGAGGCGGTAGAGGCCGAGGTTGCGCACGCCCGTCTCGGGGTGCTTGGTGTGGGTGAGGCCGAGGTTGAAGAAGGACCCGCCGTCCTTGGGCCAGGTGAACAGGGCCGGGAGCCGGTCCAGGTCCACGTCGTCGCCGGTGAGGACGACCTCCTGGACGGGCGCGGACTCGCCCTTCACCTTCTTCGGCGGCACGTGCACCATCGAGCCGAGCTTGCCGAAGGCCTCGCGCACGCCGATGAATCCCTGCGGGAGCTCCGGCTTGAGCAGGCCGCCGATCTTCTCGCTGATCTCGCCGTACGACTTGAGGCCGAGGGCCTTGAGCAGCCGGCGGTCGGTCCCGAAGACGTTCATGGCCAGCGGCATCGCCGAGCCCTTGACGTTCTCGAAGAGGAGGGCGGGACCCCCCGCCTTGTTCACTCTGTCGACGATCTCCCCGACCTCCAGGTACGGGTCGACTTCGGCCTTGATGCGCTTGAGGTCGCCCTCTCGCTCCAGAGCCCGGAGCAGCGAGCGGAGATCGTCGTAAGCCATAGGGGCCAGTATCCGTCACCGGCTAGCCTGGGAGCGTCACCGGGGCCCGAGGCGGGTCCCCCGTCACTGCTGGGGAGTCGGTCCCACACCGTGCTGCGCTATCTGCCGTTCCTGCTGATCATCGCGCTGACCATCTACGCCTTCATCGACTGCCTGAACACGCCGGAGGAAGAGGTCAAGCACCTCCCCAAGGTGGTCTGGGTGATCATCATCCTGCTGTTCTCGATCGTCGGACCGGTGGTGTGGCTGTTCGCGGGCCGGCAGCGCTCCGCGGTCGGCGGTGGCCGGGCGCGCCGGACGCAGTGGGTCGCACCCGACGACAACCCGGAGTTCCTGCGCTCCCTCAGCGAGGACCGCGACAAGGACCGCGACAAGGACAAGGACTGACGGTCCCCGTCACCGGGCCCAGGGCAGGACGCGGGGTTCCGCTTCCCCCGGGACCGTGACCAGGGCGTCCGAGCGCATCGCGACGTGGGCCTCGGCCGTCTCCGAGGCGTGGACGCGGCGCGGTACGTGCGGCGGGAGGACCAGGGTCTCGCCCGCCGCGATCTTCTCCGTGCGGCCGGCCGAGGTGACCTGCACGCTGCCCGCGGTGACCGTCCAGACCTGTTCGCGGTCGATGGAGTGCTCGGGGCCGGATGCGCCGGCGGCCATGGACACGCGCCAGGTGCTGAGCTCGGAGCTGCCCCGGCTGGGGGCGGCCAGGCCGGTCATGACGGCGTTCGGGGTCGTGGTGACGTGCTCGGGCGAGGTGGTGATGACACGCATGAGGGAGCCCTTTTCTCGTGAGTCAAGCTGCTTTACTCGGCCCAATGAGTAAAGCAGCTTGACTCGTTCGTGTCACCATGTTTTCCGTGACCAGAGAACAAGACACCGGCATCGAGCTCGGCTTCCTGCTCGGACTCGGGTTCCAGCTGCTGATCGGCGAGTTCACCCGGCGCGTCGACGCGGCGGGGTACGGGGACCTGCGGCCCGCGCACGGCATGGCCTTCCAGGCACTCAAGGGGCCCGGGGCCACCGCCACCGAGCTCGCCGAACGGCTCGGGGTGACCAAGCAGGCCGCCGGGCAACTCGTGGACGACCTGGAGAAGCGGGGCTACGTGCGGCGCGAGCCCCACCCCGAGGGCGGCCGGCGCAAGCTGGTGGTCCTGACCCGGGCCGCGTACGAGCACCTGGCCGTCGCGGGAGGCATCCTGCACGAGCTGGAGGCGGAGCTCGGCACCCGCGTCGACCTCACCACCCTGCGCGGGGAGCTCACCGGCCTGCTGCGCGCGCTCAACGGGGACGGAGACCTCCCGCCCCTGCGGCCCGTCTGGCATTGAACGCGTTCAAGGCGGCTGCAAGAATGGGCGGATGCCGAGGAACAGCGGGGGACCGCGGGTCGTCGACACGATCCTGCGCAATCTGCTCGCGTACGGGGTCGCCGTCGCCGCCCTGCTCGCCATGGCCGGCGGCAATCCGCACACCCACCGCTCCACCCCCGCCGTCTACGACGCCCGCGCCGACGAGATCGTCGGCACCTGGCGCTGCGTCGAGGGCACCGAAGTCGTCTTCCGGGCCGACGGGACGGCCACCGTCACCCTGCTCAACGGGCAGGAGCGGGACTACGACCACGGCTGGCGGCTCTCCGGAACCGGCACCTGGAAGCTCATCAGCCGGGAGCCCGCCGGCTGGAACTACGGCCAGCACGTGCGCCTGCGCCTGCCCGACCTGTACAAGTGGACCTTCGAGATGCGCCGCGACCACCGGCAGGCGCTGGAGCTGTACTTCTTCTACGGCGATCCGGACGCGCGCAGCGCCTACGTCCTGGAGAAGGACCCGTAGGAGGCGCGCAGCTCCGCCCAGCGGGCGTCGGTCCACCGGGACCAGTCCGTCGGATGGCCTTGTAGGGCGGATTCCAGCAGCTCGAAGTGGTGGTGCCAGCCGGCCAGGCAGTCGAGGCGGTCCTCGTACGTGCCGGCCCGCTCGTTCAGGAAGCGGATCACGGTCGAGTCCGTGCCGACCGCCTCCAGGTGGAAGCGGATCCGGCCGTGCTCGCTGACCGTGTACTCGGCGACCCGCTCGACGTCCCACGCCGTGACGTGGCCGGAGACCGTCGTCCCGCTGTTCAGCCAGCGCAGGGTGACGGCCCCGCCGAGCCTGCGCTCCAGCACGTCCGCCGCGGCCAGCCAGCCGCGCAGCCCGTCCGCCGTGGTCAGGGCGGGCCACACGGCCTCGTACGCACTGGGCACGTGCACCTCGAAGCGCAGCAGCCAGCGGTCCGCGCCGCGGCTCTCACTGGTGGCATGACTCACCGGTGTCAGCGTCATGCCACCAGCGTCCCACTCCCGCGGGTCAGACGCCCGCGTACGAGTGCTTGCCGTTGAGCAGGATGTTCACGCCGTAGTAGTTCCAGATCCAGCAGGCGAAGGCGAAGAGCGCGAGGTACGCGGCCTTGCGGCCCTTCCAGCCGGCGGTGGCGCGGGCGTGCAGGTAGCAGGCGTACGCCACCCAGGTCACGAAGGACCAGACCTCCTTGGGGTCCCAGCCCCAGTAGCGGCCCCAGGCGTCGCCCGCCCAGATCGCGCCCGCGATGATCGTGAAGGTCCACAGCGGGAAGAAGGCCGCGTTGATCCGGTACGAGAACTTGTCGAGCGTGGCCGCCGAGGGCAGCCGCTCCATCACCGAGGTCGCGAAGCGGCCCGGCGTGCCGCCGCCCGCGAGCTTGGCCTCGTAGGAGTCGCGGAAGAGGTACAGCAGCGTGCCGGTCGCGCCGATGTAGAAGACCGCGCCGCAGATGATCGCGGTGGAGACGTGGATCCACAGCCAGTACGAGTGCAGGGCCGGGACCAGCTGGTCGCTGGCGGTGTACAGCCAGGTAGTGGCGATGCCCAGGTCCAGCAGGACGGTGGTGACCAGGATCAGGCCCATCCAGCGGACGTTCTTCTTCAGCGCCAGCAGGATCAGGTACGCGCCGACGGCCACCGTGGAGAAGGTGAGCGAGAACTCGTACATGTTGCCCCAGGGGGCCCGCTGCACGGACATCGCGCGGGCCACGACGCCGGCCGCCTCGATGAGGAAGGCCAGGGCGGTCAGCGAGACCGCGATCCGGCCGTACAGGTCGCCGTTCTCGGTGCCGCCGGCCGCGCCGGGGCCGTCCGGGACGTCGCGGGTGCCGGCGGCGGAGCGGGTGACGACCTTCGGCTTGTCGAGGACCGCCGTCCCCCCCTTGCCGTGCACCTGAACGGCGGGGGCGGCGGCCGCGGTCTTGGCGCCGGTCAGCGCCGCGGCCGTACGGCCCACCTTGCTGCGGCTGCCGAAGATCCACTCGGCGATGTGGGCGAGGAAGGCGAACGTGTAGACCGCCATCGACGAATAGACCAGGTAGTTGCTGATCTGCGCCAAATTCTCATTGACTTCGGCTGCGAGCGGCGTCATCCGCGCTCCCCTTCGACAGTTGCCGTGACAGGTTGGTCGGGCGCCGTGGGCGCCTGCTGGTGGAGGGCGGCGGCGAGCTGCCCCAGCTCCTCGGGGAGCTTGGCCGACTCACTGCGGCCGAGGCCGGCCATCTCGACGACGGTCACGCCGTCCTTGCCGGCCACCGCGCGCACCCAGACCCGGCGCCGCTGGATGAACAGCGACGCCGCCAGGCCGCCGATCGCGGCGATCGCGCCCGCGAGGGCGAGGCCGCTGCCGGGCTGGCGGGTGATGGAGAAGGTGGCCCAGCGCTCGACGCCCTCGAACTTCACGGTGCCCGCGCCGTTCGGGAGCTCCATGGTCTCGCCGGGCAGCAGCCGCTTCTTGAACAGCTGCCCGTCGGGGTCCTTGAACTCCTGCATCTTGGAGGTGTTCAGCTGGTACACGTTCTGCGGCAGGCCCGAGTCCACGCCCAGGCTGCCGTGGTAGGCGCTGAGGGCGAGGACGGGGAACTTCAGGTCGGGGAACTGGGAGAGCATCGTGCCCTTGCCCTCGCCGGCGAAGGTCGGCACGAACATGGCGTTGAAGCCGAGCTGCTCCTTCTTGCCGTCCTTGTCGCGGTAGCCGTCCGCCACCTTGACGGCGCCCGAGGAGCTCAGGTTCGCGTCGAAGGGCAGCATCGGCACGGCGTCCTTGTAGATCACCTTGCCGGTCGGGTCGGTCACCGAGATGACCGGCGCGTAGCCGTGGCCGAGCAGGTAGACCTTGGACCCGTCCACCTCCATGGGCTTGTTGACCTGGATCTCGCGCTTCTGCGGGGCGCCGTCCGCGCCGTCGCTGAAGGTCACGTACGCCTTGAAGTCGCGCGCGGTGCCCTTCTGCGGGCCGCTCTCCTCGTACGTGGCGTCGAACTTGTCGAGCGTGAAGGAGAAGGGCGACAGGTCGTCGGGGTCGAACCAGCTGCCGTACTTGAAGTCGTCGTACTGGGTGAGCGTGTTCGCGAAGCCCTTGCCGCGCAGGACGAGCTTGCCGCCCTCGGACTTGAACAGCTGGCCCCAGGCGAACGCGATCAGCATCACGATCAGGGCGACGTGGAAGAGCAGGTTCCCCGCCTCGCGCAGGTAGCCCTTCTCGGCGGCGACGGCGGACGTGCCGGCCTCGGTACGGAACCGGCGCCCGCCGAGGATCGTCTTCGCCTGCGCGAGCACCTCGTCGGGGGACTTCTCCGTACGCCACGTCGCGTACGCGGGCAGCCGGTCGAGGCGCTTGGGGGCGCCGGGCGGGCGGCCGGTGAGCTGGCCGACGAACTGCCAGGTGCGCGGGACGATGCAGCCGATCAGCGAGATGAACAGCAGCAGGTAGATCGCGGAGAACCACACCGAGCTGTAGACGTCGAAGAGCTGGAGCTTCTCGGCGACCGGGACCCAGAAGGAGTGGTCCTTCTTCCACTGGGCCACCTTCATCGCGTCGACCTGGTTCTGCGGGACGAGCGAGCCGGGGATGGAGCCCAGGGAGAGCAGGAAGAGGAGGATCAGCGCCACCCGCATGGAGGTGAGCTGGCGCCAGAACCAGCGGATCCAGCCGATCACGCCGATGCCGACGGGACCGCCGCCGTCCTCCGCGGGGGCGGTGGAGAGCTGCGCTCCGGCGGCCGTTTCGGTTGCGTCCGCGGTATCCGTTGCGTCCGTTGCGTCCGCGGCGTCCTCGGACGGGTTCGGCGCCTCGGTGGACGCCTTGTCTGTCGTACTCATGTCCGTGTAGTCCTCAGATCCCCACCGTGAAGCCTTGGGTCCAGATGCGCATGTCGTCGACCATGCCGGCCCACAAACCTGTGACGAGCAGCAGCCCGGTCAGGACCAGCATGCCGCCGCCGATCCTCATCACCCATGCATAGTGCTGCTTCACCCAGCCGAAAGCGCCGAGCGCCTTGCGGAAGGCGAGTGCGGCGAGGATGAAGGGCAGGCCCAGGCCCAGACAGTAGGCGACGGTCAGCAGCGCGCCGCGGCCGGCACTGGCCTGGTCCAGGGAGAGCGTGCTGACCGCGGCGAGGGTCGGGCCCATGCAGGGGGTCCAGCCGACGCCGAACAGCACGCCGAGCAGCGGTGCGCCGATCAGGCCCGCGGTCGGTTTCCGGTGGAAGCGGAACTCCCGCATCGTCAGCCCCGGGATCAGGCCCATGAAGAAGAGGCCGAGGACGATCACCAGACCGCCCAGCACCCGGGAGATGATCTCCCTGTTCGCCTGGAGCGTGCCGCCGAAGTACCCGAAGAGCGCGCCGGTGGAGACGAACACGGCGGTGAAGCCGACGATGAACAGGCTCGCGCCGGCCAGCATCCGGCCGCGCCGGGCCTCGGCGAGGTCGGCACCGCTGATGCCGGTGACGTACGAGAGGTAGCCCGGGACCAGCGGGAGCACGCAGGGCGAGAAGAACGAGACGAGTCCGGCGAGGACCGAGATGGGCAGTGCCAGCATCAGTGCCCCGTCGAGGACCGTCGTGTTCAGGCCGGTCGGCTCGGCGGCCAGGGTGAGGAGCTCGGGGACCACGCGGTCACTGCTCCGCGAGCACGGGGTCGATCATCGAGCGCAGCTGCTGCTCGTTGACCGCGACGAGCGTGCGGGCGGCGATCTTGCCCTGCTTGTCGAGGACGATCGTCGAGGGGATGGCCTGCGGGTTGAGCGTGCCCGCAGGGAAGCGGAGCATCAGCTTCCCGTCCGGGTCGTACAGGCTCGGGTAGGTGATCCCGAAGTTCTCCTCGAACGAGGTGGCGTTCTGCTTGCTGGAGTCGCGGGTGTTGATGCCGACGAACGCGACGTCCTTGCCGGCGTCGGCGAGCTCCTTCGACACCTTCGCGAAGTACTTGGCCTCTCCCCGGCACGGCGGGCACCAGGATCCCCACACGTTGAGGACGACGACCTTGCCCTTGAGCTCGGTGGTGTCGAGGGTCTTGCCGTCGACGGTCTCGCCGTCCAGCTTGGGGGCGTCGGTGCGCTCGCCCTTGGAGACGGTGGAGATGCCGCCGGCGCCGGTCACGTAGTTGCCGCCGGCGGAGCCGTTCGGCTTGCCGTCGTCATCGCACGCCGACAGGGTCAGGGCGCTCGCGACGGTCACCGCGGTGAGCAGGAGAGCACGGCCAATTCTCATGTGAAAAGTTTCGCATGAGCGATTTGCGGATCTTTCCCGCCCCCCGAGGGTGCGCCGAGCCCCTGGTCAGACGGCGGAGAGGTACGCGTTCCAGCCGCCGGCCGGCGACTGACCCGGGGCCAGCTCCTGGAGCCGGGCGAGCAGCTTGGGGTCCTGTACGTCGATCCAGTCGGTGAACTGCCGGAAGGAGACGAGCCGTACGTCCTTTTTGTCCGACATGCCCTTGAGTGCCTCCTCGACGGCATCCATGTAGATGCCGCCGTTCCACTCCTCGAAGTGGTTGCCGATGAACATCGGCGCGCGGTTCGTCTCGTACGCGCGCCGGAAGCCGCCGAGGTAGGAGCCGGTGGCCTGGGTGCGCCAGGCCGGGTAGTTGGAGGGCATGCCCCGGGTGGTGTTCTTCGACTGGTTGGCGAGGATGTTGTAGTCCATCGACAGCACCTCGAAGGAGTGCCCGGGGAAGGGCATGGACTGCAGCGGCAGGTCCCAGACGCCCGCCCTCTTCACCGGCCACACCTGGACGCCCCCGGGCGAGGAGGCGTCGTAGCGCCAGCCCAGCTTCCGCGCGACGGGCAGCAGGTTGTCCTGGCCGAGCAGGCACGGGGTGCGGCCGCCGACCAGCTCCTTGCGGTAGTCGAAGGGCAGCGGTTCGAGGTCGGTGAAGCCGGTGTTGGTCCGCCAGCCGGTGACGAAGGACACGGCCTGGTCGATCTCGCTCTGCCAGTCGTCCGGGGTCCAGTGGGCCACGGAGCCGGAGCCGTCGCAGAAGTGACCGTTGAAGTGGGTCCCCACCTCGTGGCCGTCGAGCCACGCCTGACGGACGCAGTTCAGGGTGTTGCGGACGTTCTCGTCCTTGAGGTAGCCGATGTCGGAGGCCCCGACCGGGTTGTTCGGCGGCTTGTAGAGGTCCTTCTTCGACTCGGGCAGGAGGTAGAGGCCGGAGAGGAAGAAGGTCATGGCTGCGCCGTGGTCCTTGGCGAGCTTGAGGAAGCGCGGGAAGAGGCCGTTGCCGATCTCCCCCGCGCCGTCCCAGCTGAACACCACGAACTGCGGCGGGGTCTCGCCCGGCTGGAGCGGTACGGGCTCGGCCGGCTGGTGGGGCTGCGGACCGGTGTCGGCGGTGGAGCCGTCGCCGATCGGCCGGACCGCGGCCCCCGACGGGGAGGCGCCGGGGCCGCCGCCGGGACCGCCGGGGCCCGGGCGGCCCGGGCGGTCGTCGGCGCCGCAGCCGACGACACCGGCCGCCACCGCGGCCGCGCCGAGCCCGAGCAGCCCCCTTCGGGTGAAGTCGCGCGTCGTCCTCTTCGCTTCGCTCATGAATAGTCACATAAACGGACTTTTCAGCGAAGTCGAGGTACGCCGCGGCGATTCCCGTACTACTTGTACGAGTTTTTAGGCGCCGAACGCCTTGGACCCGCCCTTCACCGGCTTCGCCCCCGCGAGCAGGTGCGCCGGGACCAGGTCCCGGGCCGGCTCGCTGTAGCCCACCGACACCAGCCGGTCGTCCTCGTACGTGAACGACGTGAGCGAGGCCAGCGTGCACTGCCGGCGCCGCGGGTCGTGCCACAGCCGGCGCTTCTCCGCGAAGCTGCGCACGATCCAGATCGGCAGCTGGTGGCTGACCGCCACCGCCTCGTGGCCGCGCGCCGCGTCGCGCGCCGCCTCGATGGCGCTCGTCATCCGGACGACCTGCTCCACGTACGGCTCGCCCCAGGACGGCTTGAACGGGTTCGTCAGGTGCTTCCAGTTGGCGGGCTTGCGCAGCGCCCCGTCCCCGACGCCGAAGGTCTTGCCCTCGAAGACGTTCTCCGCCTCCAGCAGCCGCGCGTCGCTCGCCACCACCAGGCCGTGGCCCTTGGCGACCGGCGCCGCCGTCTCCTGCGCCCGCTCCAGCGGGGAGGAGACCACGTAGGTGATGTCACGGTTCTGCAGGTGGTCCGCGACGCGCTCGGCCATCTCGCGGCCCAGCTCGGAGAGGTGGTAGCCGGCGCGGCGCCCGTACAGGACCCCGTCCGGGTTGTGCACCTCTCCGTGGCGCATCAGGTGGACGACGGTGATCTCGCTCATGCGGTGGCCTCCGGGGTGGCCTGCGCGGCGGCGCGGGCGGCGGCGGGGAGCGCGGCCGCGATCCGCTCGACCGCCTGCTCGTCGTGGGCGGTGGAGACGAACCACGACTCGAAGGCCGACGGCGGCAGGTAGACGCCCTGCGACAGCATCGAGTGGAAGAAGCCGTTGAAGCGGAAGGACTCCTGCTTCTTGGCGTCGTCGTAGTTCTTGACCTCGTCCTCGGTGAAGAAGACGGAGAACATGTTGGACGCGGTCTGCAGCCGGTGCGCCACGCCCTCCTTGGCGAGCGCGTCCGTGACCAGGCCCTGGATCTGCGCGGAGACCGCGTCGACCTTCTCGTACGCGGCCGCGTCCAGCAGGCGCAGCTGCGCGAGACCGGCGGCGGTGGCGATCGGGTTGCCGGAGAGCGTGCCCGCCTGGTAGACCGGGCCGACCGGGGCCAGGTGGCCCATCACGTCGGCGCGCCCGCCGAAGGCCGCGGCCGGGAAGCCGCCGCCCATGACCTTGCCGAAGGTCATCAGGTCGGGCTTGACCCCGTCGACGCCGTACCAGCCGGCGCGGGAGGTGCGGAAACCCGTCATGACCTCGTCGGAGATGTACAGCGCGCCGTTCTCGCGGCACAGGTCCGCGAGGCCCTGGTTGAAGCCGGGCGCCGGGGTCACGACGCCCATGTTGCCGGGCGCGGCCTCGGTGATCACGCAGGCGATCTCGCCGGGGTGCGCGGCGAACGCCGCCCGCACCGCTTCGAGGTCGTTGTACGGCAGCACGATCGTGTCGCCGGCCTGCGCGCCCGTCACCCCGGGGGTGTCCGGCAGCGCGAAAGTTGCCAAACCGGAACCGGCCGCGGCGAGCAGCGCGTCCACGTGGCCGTGATAGCAGCCCGCGAACTTGACGACCTTGGCCCGGCCCGTGAAGCCGCGCGCGAGGCGGATCGCCGACATGGTCGCCTCGGTGCCCGAGGACACCAGACGCACCTGCTCGACGGGTTCGATGCGGTCGACGATCTCCTCGGCGAGGGCGACCTCGCCCTCGCCGGGCGTGCCGAAGGAGGTGCCGCGGGCGACGGCGGCCTGGATGGCCTCCACCACGGCCGGGTGGGCGTGGCCGAGAATCATCGGTCCCCACGAGCAGACCAGGTCGACGTACTCGCGCCCGTCGGCATCGGTCAGGTACGGACCGGTACCGGACACCATGAACCTGGGCGTTCCACCCACGGCGCGGAAGGCACGCACCGGAGAGTTCACGCCGCCAGGCGTCACGAGGGACGCGCGGTCAAAGAGAGTCTGCGAGACTTTGGCTTCATACGGGTACGGGTAGCTCACACCAGCCATGGTCTCATCAGGCCGCGACTGACTTGCGGACGGGCGTTTCACCGCGCCGCCCCGGGGGAGGTCACTGCCATGATGATCAGGCTGCGTGGCGGGGGCCGCGGGGCCGGGGCAGGCAAGACCAGTCGGGTGGAGATATGCAACGCGGTGGTGGACCGGGCGAGGGTACGGACGGCCTCGACCCGCAGCGCGCCCGCGAGGCCCGCGAAGCCCGTCGCCGCGGCAAGCACCGGCGCCGGGCCGCGGACGCGGCCGATCCGGTACCGGGACCGCTGGAGTCCCCCGACGGCCTGCCCAAGGGCCGCGGCATGGGCGTGACGTACAAGTACTTCGGCGCGCCCGACGGCGCCACGGCCGCCCGCGTCCCGGTCACGATGCGGCCGGAGGAGCTCGGCGGCGACGAGCTCGGCATGGGCGGCCTCTTCACCAAGATCAAGCCGGAGACGGTGGCCGCGATGGTCCTGACCGGCATCGAGGGCATACCCCTGCACAAGGTGCCCCCGCTGGAGCTGGTCGTGCTCCACCCCGACTACGCGGTGGTCAAGCTCCCGATGACGGTGGTCGACCCGCTGCGCGGCATCGGCGAGGAGTCGGTCGGCGCGGCGGCGTTCATCTGGTCCACGGTCCCGGACCGGGGCGGGCCGCGCGACGCCTTCAACGTCTACCAGCTGCTCCACGAGTGGCAGGACTTCAGCCACCGGCTGCACGAGGCGGGGCACCAGCCGTACTGCCTGGTCTGGCCCTGACCCTCCGCGCACCGGTCAGCCCGCGGTCAGGATCTTGTGGGCGAGATCCCGCAGGGGCGTGATCCGGATGCGCGCGGCGGCGCCGTTGTGGACGGCGTTGGTCACGATGACCACGTACCGGCCGGTGGCGGGGGCGAGGTGGAGACTCGTACCGGTGAATCCGTGGTGGTAGGCCACCGTCCCGCCCGCGCCGAGGATCCACCCCAGGCCGCGCTGGAGGCCCGGCTCGATCTCCGCCTGGGGGACGAGGCTCAACCGGAACCACTGGCCGAGCGGGCTCTCGCGCCCGGCGAGCAGGTGCTCGGCGTACGTGGCGAGGTCGGCGGCCGGCGCGAAGACCCCGGCGTGGCCGGCGACACCGCCCATGATCGCCGCGTTGTCGTCGTGGACGGCGCCCCAGAGCCGGTCGTGGCCCTCCTGCCGCTCGGTCGGCGCGACGCGGGGCTCCTGCCTGACCGGGCCGTACGCGGTCTCGTCCATGCCCAGCTCCGCCCACAGCTCGCGGGCGAGTTCGTCCAGCGGCCGGCCGTGGACATGGGCGAGGGCCAGGCCGAGCAGGATGTAGCCGCGGTTGATGTAGCGGTGGATGCCCGGGAGGTTCTCCATGAGCTCGTGGCAGATCAGCTCGTGCAGGGGACGGCCGGTCAGGTCGTAGAGGTCGAGGCGGGTGGCGGCCCGCAGGCCGGAGGTGTGCGAGAGCAGCTGCCGTACGGTCGCCTCCCCGCTCGGCATCGCGCCCTCCATCGGCGGCAGGAACTCCCGTACGGGCGTGTCGAGGTCGAGCAGGCCCGCGTCGAGGGCGCGGCCGACGAGCGGCCAGGTCGCGGTGACCTTCGTCAGGGACGCGATGTCGTAGACGGTGTGCTCGTCGGGCGTGCCGGGGCCGGTGAACGGGGAGACGACCCCGGCCGAGAGGACGGCGCGCTCGCCGGCCGCCGCAGCGCCGGCATGCCGCGTACCGCAGACGACCACGCCTCCCGGGGTGGCGCCGTCGGTGACGATCTCGCGCAGCACGTCGTGCAGTCCGCCGGTCTCGGCGGCCGTGAACATCGGTACGGGCTGGTCCATCGGGTTCATCTACGCCTCCGGCTCGGTGGATGGTGATCCCGCCACCCAGCGTGGCCATGGCGCCCGGCGAGTGCCCGTAGCCGCGCCGGAGATGATCACAAGCCGGGGGCATCGCGAGCCGGAGGACCCGTGAGGGGGTGATCGCGAGCGGGGGATCGTGAGCGGCGATCGCGAGCGGGGGATCGCGGCTACGCAGCCGCCGGGGGGATGTTCTGGTTCAGGCGGAACACGTTCCCCGGATCCCACTGCGCCTTCAGGGCCCGCAGCCGCTCCAGCTTCCGCTCCCGCGAGCCGTAGGCCTGGCGGACGCGCTGCTCGCCCTCGTCCATCAGGAAGTTCACGTACACGCCCGCCTGGTACGGCTCCATCTCGCCCCAGAACTCCCGGACCCACGCGCACTCCTCGGCGAAGCCCTCGGGCGTGTCCCGGATCCCGTTGATGTTCAGCATGTGCCCCAGGGAGCGGCCCGCGGCCGCCGTGTCCTCCTCGCCGACCCGGGCGACCGCACCGCCCAGCTGGAACAGCGGGAAACCGCTCTGCGGGGAGGCGATCCGCCCCGCGTACCGCGCCATCGCGTCCAGGGCGCCGTCGGCGAGCCGTTCGAGACCGCAGCCCCGGAAGTAGTACCACCAGCCGTGCGGGAACGAGGCGTCGAACATCGCCTGGTGCGCCAGGTACGGCTTCGGCCGGCACAGGTCGAGCAGCGGCCGCCCGAACCCGCGCATCGGCCGCATCACCTCCTCACCGGCGGCCATCTCGCCCACCCAGCAGGCGATCACCATCACCACCGGCCGCCCGTGCAGCTCCGGCGGGATCGCCGGCGACGGCGGGGCCTTGCGGTGGATCACGATCGTCGTCAGCTCGTCCGGCACCCCCGCGATCCAGTCCCGGTAGAACCGCATCACCCGCGGCGACTCCTCCACCGGCCACAGCACCGGCCCGGCCAGCACGGTCGGACCGACCGGATTCAGCCGGAACGTGAACTCCGTGACGATGCCGAAGTTCCCGCCCGCCCCGCGCATCCCCCAGAACAGCTCCGGCTCCTGCCCCGCACCCGCCGTGACCCGCTCCCCGCCCGCCGTGACCAGGTCCACCGACAGCAGCTGGTCCACGCTCAGCCCGTACTTGCGGCTCAGCCAGCCGATCCCGCCGCCGAGCGTGAGCCCCGCGACGCCCGTGTGCGTGACGATCCCCGACGGCACCGCCAGCCCGAACGGCTGCGTCGCCGCGTCCAGCTCGCCGAGCAGCGCCCCCGCCTGGACCCGGACCGTACGGGCCTCGGGGTCCACCCGGATCTCCTTCATCGGCGACAGGTCGATCACCACGCCGCCGTCGCAGACCGAATGCCCGGGGAAGCTGTGGCCGCCGCTGCGCACCGCGACCGGCGCACCCGTCCGGCCCGCCCACTTCAGCGCCGCCACCACATCGGCCGAACCCGTACACGGCGCGATCAGGGCGGGATGCCGGTCGATGGCGCCGTTCCAGATCCGCCGGCGCTCCTCGTACGGGGCGTCCCCGGCCCGCACCAGGCTCCCCCGGAAGGAACGCGCCAGCTCGTGGTACGCGGAATCGTCCAGCCGGACCGGTACCGGCGCAGTCGAGGCACCCATAGGTCGCTCCTCACCGCTCTCCCCCGAGTGTTCCACCGCGGGGATACGCGGGCCAGCCGGCGTCGTTCGCGCTGGTCAGCACTGATCCACCCGGTTGCGGGGGCCATCGGCCCGGGTCACGGTGAGCACATGGCCGCGCCCCCGCCCCCCGTCAGCCCCAGCCTGATCCGGCACCTCGGCCCCAACTGGTACGCCAGCGTGATGGGGACCGCCATCGTCGCCAACGCGGGCGTCGCCCTGCCCGTGCACGTCCGCGGACCGCACACCTTCAGCCTGGCCTTCTGGGCCCTGTCCGCCGCCATGCTGGCCGTCCTGCTCACCGCCCGCGCCGTGCACTGGGCCCGCCACCGCGACCAGGCGCGGGCCCATCTGCTCGACCCGGCCGTCGCCCCCTTCTACGGCTGCCTCTCCATGGCCCTGCTCGCCGTCGGCGGCGGCACGCTGCTGATCGGCAAGGACCTCATCGGCCTCCATGCCGCCGTGGTCGCCGACTCCGTCCTCTTCATCGCCGGAACGGCCATCGGACTGCTCGCCGCCGTCGCCATCCCGTACCTGATGGTCGAGAGCCACCGGATCCGGCCCGGCAGCGCCTCACCCGTCTGGCTGCTCCCCGTCGTCGCCCCGATGGTCTCCGCCGCGCTCGGCCCGCTGCTGATCCCGCACCTGCCGCCCGGCCAGTGGCAGCGCGCGCTGCTGCTCGGCTGCTACACGATGTTCGGGCTGAGCCTGCTGGCCACGCTGGTGCTGCTGCCCATCGTCTTCGGGCGGATGGTGACCGGCCCGCGGCTGCCCCTCGCGCTGACCCCGACGCTGTTCCTGGTCCTCGGCCCGCTGGGGCAGTCGGTCACCGCCGCCAACAAGTTCGCCGACGCCGCCCCGGGGGTGGTGCAGCCCCCGTACGCCGAGGGCTTCCGGATGTTCGCCGTGATCTACGGGGTCCCGGTGATGGGCTTCGCGCTGCTCTGGTTCGCCTTCGCCTGCGCGATGCTCGTACGGGCGCGGCGGCTCGGCATGCGGTTCTCGCTGACCTGGTGGGCGCTGGCCTTCCCGGTGGGCACCTGCGTGACCGGGGCGGAGGGGCTGGCCCAGCACACCGGCCTCGACCTGTACCGCTGGCTCGCCGTCCTCCTGTACGCCTGCCTCCTGGTGGCCTGGGCCACCGCGGCCTCCCTGACCGTACGCGGCCTGGCGACGGGCGCGTTCGTCCCGGCGGCGGCCCCGGCGCCCGAGCCGGCCGCCGAGGCCGCCGCCGGGGCCGCTGCCGAGACCACCGCCAGGGTCCCATAAAGCCCGCTTATGGGCGCATAGACCCGATACCGCTACCGGCGCGTAACGCCCGGGCGGAGGGTGGAACCGCAAAGCAAGAGTTCCCCCCGATGAAGCTGGGACACCATGTACACCCTCCTCTTCCTCCTCATCTTCCTGTGCGTCGTGGCAGCACTCCGGCCCTGGCCGGCCAGGGTCCGGGTGCCGCTGTGGACGGGAACGCTGATCGCCTCCCTGATCGCGTTCCTCCCCCACGTGCTCGACCACACCTTCCGCATCGCCCTCTGAGGAGAAGAGCCCCGTGAACACCGCATCCACCTCCAGCCGGCTGGGCCTGTGGTTCGCCCACGCCTACGTCATCGGCCTCTGCGGCACCCTGGCCGGCGCGTACTTCTTCCAGTTCGGGCTGTGGGAGTACCCCTGCCCCATGTGCCTGATGCAGCGGATGTTCTTCCTGCTCAGCGCGGTCGGCCCGGCCTGGATCATCGTCCGCTCCCGCAAGGGCGCGGTCACCGCCGGGGAATGGGCCTCCGGCTGGGGCTGGGCCATCGTCGCCGCCCTCGCCGGCAGCACCGTCTCCGCCACCCAGGTCCTGATGCACATCGTGCCCCCGGACCCCGGCTACGCCGGCGCCCTCTTCGGACTGCACCTCTACACCTGGGCCCTGATCACCTTCCTGGCCGCCTCCGTCGCCGCCGCGGCCGCGCTGTTCCTGACCCCCCGGGCCGTACCCCTCGACGCGGGCCTCACCTCCCCCGCGCTGCGCCGGGCCTCCACCGTCACCTCGGCGGTGCTGCTCGCCTTCGCCGTGAGCAACCTGGTCGCCTGCTTCTTCCTCCAGGGCTTCGCCTGGCAGATGCCGGGCGACCCCACCGGCTACGCCCTGTTCCACTGAGGAACCGGGTGGCCCGCCGATTCCCGGTCGGCGGGCCACCCGGTCAGGCGGTCGTCAGGACCAGCCGGCCGCGGGTGCCCGGCTCCGCCAGGCGGGCGTGGGCCTTCACCGCGTCCGCCAGCGGGATGGTCTCCGCGACCCGCAGGGTCAGGGCGCCCGCGTCCACCAGGCCCACCAGCTCCGCCAGGTGCGCGCCGTCCGCCGCGACCTCCTGCTCCGCCACCCGGATCCCCCGCTCCGCGGCCGGGCCGGCGTGCGGGCGCAGGCCCACGTAGACCCCGCCGTCACGGACGAAGCCCAGCGCCGGCTCCCCCAGTACGGCCGCGTCCACGACCCCGTCCACCGGACCGGCCGGAGCCGCGCCGCGCGGGACGAACGCGGTCGCGCCCAGCGACCGTACGAACTCCTCGTCCGACTCCCCCGCCAGGGCCGTCACCACCAGCCCCGCCCGTACCGCGAGCTGCACCGCGAGCCCACCGACCACGCCCGCGGCCCCCGTGACCAGCACCGAGGACCCCGGAGCCAGCCCCAGCAGTCCCACCGCCCGCGCGGCCGTCAGCCCGCTCAGCGGGAGCGCGGCCGCGGCCGCGGCGTCCACGGTGGCCGGGGCGGCCGCCACCGCCGAGGCGTCGAGCACCGCGTACTCCGCGTGCGTGCCCAGCGGCTTGACCGGCCCGTAGTGCAGCCCGACCACCCGCTGCCCCGCCGACCAGCCGGTGACCCCGGCGCCGACCTCGTCGATCTCGCCCGCCACGTCCCAGCCGAGCCCCAGCCGCGTCCCGGCGCCGCCGAAGACGCCGGCGCGGACCGCGCCGTCCACCGGGTTCACCCCGGCCGCCGCGACCCGGACGCGGACCTGGCCGGCGGCCGGCCGCGGGACCGGCACCCGCACGATCTCCACCTGCTCCGGCCCACCGAAGCCGTTCACGACGGCCGCCTGCATGGTCCGTACGGTCTGCGCGTTCTCGCTCATGGTGTCTCCCCGGTTCGGTTCGGTGCGGTGCGGTTCTGTGCGGTGCGGTTCCGTGCGGTGCGTCCGCTCGTTTCTGCGTTCCGCTGAGCACTAACCTAGGGAGAGGTACTCTCCTTTCGTAAGTACGTACTTGAAGGTGCGTACCCGACCCGGAAGTGGGGCACCCGATGGCCACCCGTACCGCCGAGACCCGCCGCGAAGAGGCCCGCTACGCCTACGACGCCTTCCTCAAGGAGTGCCCCACCAGCCAGCTCCTGGCCCGCATCAGCGACAAGTGGGTCGGCCTCATCGTCGCCGCGCTCGCCCAGGCCGAGGACAACTCCATGCGCTACAGCGACCTCGGCCGCAAGATCCCCGGCGTCAGCCAGAAGATGCTCACCCAGACCCTGCGCTCCCTCGAACGCGACGGCCTCGTCACCCGCACCGTCACCCCCACCGTCCCCGTCCGCGTCGACTACCGCCTCACCGGACTCGGCAGCAGCCTGGCCTGCCTCCTCACCTCCGTGAAGCAATGGGCCGAGAACCACTTCGACGAGGTCGACGCCCACCGCACCGCCTACGACGGCGCCACCGCCGCGACCTCGTAATTCCCCGGCACCGCCCGCCCCCCGATGGCATGCTGACAGCGTGAACGGACCCGGCATTCAGCTCACCCTCGCCCCCGAACTACGCCTGTTCGCGCCGCCCAGCCGGCGCGCCGACCGCGTACCGACCGCCACCGACGGCGCCTCCAGCCTCGGCCACGTCGTCGAATCGGCCGGCGTCCCGCTCACCGAGGTCGGCCGCCTCCTCGTCGACGGGCACGAGGTGCCCGTCTCGTACGTGCCGCAGGCCGGGCAGGACGTGGAGGTCTTCGGCGTCGAGCGCCCGCAGCAGATCGAGGGCGCCCCGCTGCGCTTCCTCCTCGACGTCCACCTCGGCACGCTCGCCCGCCGCCTGCGCCTGCTCGGCGTGGACACCGCGTACGAGAACGAGGACATCGGCGACCCCGCCCTCGCCACCCGATCCGCCGCCGAGCAGCGCGTCCTGCTCTCCCGCGACCGCGGACTGCTGCGCCGCCGCGAGCTGTTCGCGGGCGCCTACGTCTACAGCGACAACCCCGACGAGCAACTGCGGGACGTCCTCGGCCGGTTCGCGCCCGCCCTCGCCCCGTGGACCCGCTGCACCGCGTGCAACGGGTCACTGTGCGAGGCCGACAAGGACAGCGTCGGGGACCGCCTCGAAAGCGGGACGCACCGCTCGTACGACGTCTTCGCGCAGTGCACGGCGTGCGAGCGCGTCTACTGGCGCGGCGCCCACCACGCCCGGCTGGAGCGGATCGTCAGCGAGGCGGTCGAGGAGTTCGGTGGCGTGGCCACCCCGTAGGCCGCAGGCCCTTCGGGCCGTCGGGCTGTCCTGCCGCCGGGCCGCCGGGCGCCCGTAGGCCATCGGACCGTCCGGCCGCCGGACTGCCGGGCTGCCGGGCTGTCCCGCCGTCGGGCTGTCGGGCTGTCGGGCTGCCGGGCTGTCCCGCCGTCGGGCTGTCGGGCTGCCGGGCCGTCGGACTGCCGACGGCCCGACCGGCCGTCAGAAGGCGTAGGAGTCGCCCGTGTCCAGCGCCAGCACCGCGTGCTGGTTGTTGGACAGGTCGCGGTCGGACGCCCCGCCGTTCCACCACGTGTCGATCCGGACCACCACCTCCGGCACCGGCTGCTTCAGATCCAGCATCAGCCCGATGTGCCGGCCCCGGCCGTGCAGCGGCAGCGCGCCCGTCTCGCACACCACCTCGCGCAGCCCGGCCCGCGCGCAGCCCTGCGCCAGCTCCTGCCGGTCCGCGAGCTCCGCCGACAGCCGCACCCGCAGCGTCGCGTTGGGCAGCGCGGCCGGCCCCTCGTTCTGCGGCACCACCCACACCCTCAGCCGCCCCTGCGACAGGGACACCCGCCCGTGGTAGGCCACGTCGGCCTCGGGACCCGGCCCGCTCCGGGCCACCGCCACCGCCGCCGCCTCCCCGGAGACCCCGGACACTCCGGAGACCCCGAGCACCAGCAAGCCCGCCACCACCACACTCCGTACGGCACCACGGCGCACCGCCACCACCTCCACGCGCGGAGGCTAGCCAGCACCGCCCTTAACCGGTCGGACCATCACACGAACGAGGGCGATCCCCTCGCCCAACCGGCGGGCGGCGCCGACCCGGGCCCCCGGCCGGTCTGCGTACGCTTCGAGCCATGCTGATCGCCCGCTCCGTCGCCCTGTTCGCGCTCGCCGCCGTCCTGGAGATCGGCGGCGCCTGGCTCGTCTGGCAGGGCGTGCGCGAGCACAAGGGCTGGGCCTGGATCGGCGCCGGGGTCATCGCCCTCGGCCTGTACGGCTTCGCCGCCACCCTCCAGCCCCAGGGTGACTTCGCCCGCGTCCTCGCCGCGTACGGCGGGGTCTTCGTCGCCGGCTCCCTCGTGTGGGGCGTGGTCGCCGACGGCTACCGCCCCGACCGCTGGGACGTCACCGGCGCCCTCGTCTGCCTCGCCGGCATGGCCGTGATCATGTACGCCCCGCGCGGCCGCTGAGCCCCGCCTATGCTGGCGGGTATTCGCCCGTACGAACGACCGAACGACTGAGGAGCCCGCACATGAGCACGGCCGCCACCCGGACCGCCGTAGTCACCGGCGCGAGCAGCGGCATCGGCGCGGCCACCGCCCGACAGCTCGCCGACGCCGGCTACCACGTCGTCCTCACCGCCCGCCGCAAGGACCGCATCGAGGCCCTCGCCGCCGAGCTGACGGCAGCCGGCCACTCCGCCGCCGCCCACGCCCTCGACGTCACCGACCGCCCCGCCGTCGACGCCTTCGCCGCCTCCCTCGACCGCTGCGACGTCCTGGTCAACAACGCCGGCGGCGCCATCGGAGCCGAGCCCGTCGCCACCGGCGACCCCGCCGACTGGCGCACGATGTACGAGGTCAACGTCATCGGCACCCTCAACCTCACCCAGGCCCTCCTCCCCGCCCTCGTCGCCTCCGGCGACGGCACGGTCGTGGTCCTGTCCTCCACCGCGGGCCACGCCACGTACGAGGGCGGCGCCGGCTACGTCGCCGCCAAGAACGGCGCCCGCGTCCTGGCCGAGACCCTCCGCCTGGAGATCGTCGGCCAGCCGGTCCGCGTCATCGAGATCGCCCCGGGCATGGTGAAGACCGAGGAGTTCGCGAAGACCCGCTTCCGCGGCGACGCCGAGAAGGCCGAGAAGGTCTACGCGGGCGTCGCGGCCCCCCTGAGCGCCGACGACGTCGCCGACACCATCACCTGGGCCGTGACCCGCCCCAGCCACGTCAACATCGACCTGCTGGTGGTCCGCCCCCGCGCCCAGGCCTCGAACACCAAGGTCCACCGCGACCTGTAAGCGCCGCCCGGTCCCGCGTCTCGCCTGCCTCCCCCGCCTCGACTCGTCCCGCCCCGTCAATCCCCCGGTTGCCCCGCGGAGGGCGTGGGGCTCGGCGCGGAATCGTGGAGGGCGGGGCGGGACCAGGGGGCGTCGGGCTCGGCGGACTCCGGCCGCAGTCCGAGCTCGCGGAGCTGGTTCACCGCCATCATGGCGGTGAACATCGCGTTCGGGTTGGCCCCGCCGCCGCCCAGTCCGGCGACGGCCTCCGCGTACCGGGCGGTGAACTCGCCCGGCCGGACCCGCCCTCCCCCTCCGGTCAGCCCGAGCGCCGCCCCCTGTAGGGCGGCGGCCTGGTCCAGCAGCCCGTCCAGGAAGTCCGTCACCTCGGCGCCGCGGCGCACGGCGAACGTGTGCCCGTCGGTGAGGACAGCCGCCTCCCCCTCCTCGAAGAGGAGCGCGACGGCGCCGAGCACGGTCTGGATCTTGAGCTGGTCGGCGTCGGCCATCACCCCGCAGGCTCCGTTGCCCTCGTCGGACAGGTGCAGCACGCCGCTGTCCCTCAGGTGCACGATCACGTGCCCGGCGCAGTGCCCCTGGCTGCGCAGCACGCGGACCGCGCCGTCGGCGAAGGTCCAGCCGGTGAAGCGCGCCGGGCCGATCCGGATCCGCTCCAGCGGTCGCTCCTCGTAGGTCCGGGTGGTGGCGCCGAAGGGCCGGTACGGCTGGAAGAGCGACACCAGCCAGGGGCCGGCCAGTGCGGGAGCGGGCAGCGGCGCCAACCCGGCGATGCGCTCCAGGGACCGCACCCAGTACGAGTCCGGGTCCCGCATCTGGTCGAGGTCGGGAGCGGGTACCCAGTGCTCGGCCGGCACGCCCAGCTCGTCGGCCAGGTCGTTGTTGGCGACGTGGTCGGGATGGCCGTGCGTGGTCAGGAACAGCGCCCGGGACCAGGGCCCGACCCGGTCCATCGCCTCCCGCAGGGCCGCGCGGAAGGCGGCGGTGACGCCGGTGTCGACGACCACCAGGGTGTCGCCGGCCCGGTGCACCAGGGCGTTGCCGACGTCCGGCTGACCGCGCTCGACGTCCAGTTCCTGCCCGAGGACCAGCACGGTCCGGTCGTCGATCCCGATCAGTTCACCGAGCGCGGTCATGGATCCTCCCGCAGTCCCGTCGCGCCCCCACCCCTGCCGAGCGTACGCCGCACCGACCCCCCTGTCCCCGCGAAGCCGTCGGCGGCCACGGGGACCACGCGGAAGGGCCCGGACCGCGTTCGGTCCGGGCCCTTCCGCTCCCCCGACAACTGCACCCAGGGCTCAGCCCTTGATGCAGATGACCTGCTTGAGCTTGGCCACGACCTGGACGAGGTCCGTCTGCTGGTCGATGACCTGCTCGATCGACTTGTACGCGCCCGGGATCTCGTCGACCACGCCCGAGTCCTTGCGGCATTCGACGCCCTTGGTCTGATCCGCCAGGTCGCGCGCCGAGAACCGCTTCTTCGCGGCCGTCCGGCTCATCTTCCGGCCCGCGCCGTGCGAGGCCGAGTTGAACGACTTCTCGTTGCCGAGGCCCTTCACGATGTACGAGCCCGTCCCCATGGATCCCGGGATGATCCCGTAGTCGCCGCTGCCGGCGCGGATCGCGCCCTTGCGGGTGACCAGCAGGTCCATGCCGTCGTACCGCTCCTCCGCCACGTAGTTGTGGTGGCAGCTGATCTCGTGGTCGAAGGAGACCTTCGCCTTCCGGAACTCCCGGCGGATGACCTCCTTGAACAGGCTCATCATCACGGCCCGGTTGTACTTGGCGTACTCCTGGGCCCAGAAGAGGTCGTTGCGGTACGCCGCCATCTCGGGCGTCGCCGCGAGGAAGACCGCGAGGTCTCGGTCCACCAACCCCTGGTTGTGAGCGAGCCCACGGGCCACGTTGATGTGGAAGTCGGCCAGCTCGTTGCCGATGTTCCGCGAGCCCGAGTGCAGCATGAGCCACACCGAACCGGACGTATCAACACAAAGCTCACAAAAATGATTGCCTTGGCCAAGGCTTCCCATTTGCCTCAGCGCCCGGTCCCGCCGGAACTTCACCGCGTCCGCGATGTAGTCGAACCGCTCCCACAGGTCCCCGAACCCCGCATCCGAGAACCCGTACAGCCGGTCCGGGTCCACCGGGTCGCGGTGCATGCCCGCGCCCACCGGGATGGCGCGCTCGATCTTCGAGCGGAGGGGGGAGAGGTCACCCGGGAGGTCGTTCGCCGTCAGGGACGTCTTCACCGCCGACATGCCGCAGCCGATGTCCACCCCCACCGCCGCCGGGCACACCGCGTCCTTCATCGCGATCACCGATCCGACCGTGGCGCCCTTGCCGTAGTGGACGTCCGGCATGACTGCCAGGCCCTTGATCCAGGGAAGGCCGGCGACGTTGTGCAGCTGCTGCATCGCGCTCGCCTCGACCGACGCGGGGTCGGTCCACATCCGGATCGGGACCTTCGCTCCCGGTACCTCTACATACGACATATGACTTCAATCCCCCGAATAAGCAAAAACCTCGCTCTTGATCCCAAACCAGACAGGGGACCGGCGCCGGCACCAACGTGTGCGATAGACATTGTGTTCATCCGCGTCCAAAGCGCGGCAACGCATTTTCCTGACCGCCGGGACGCCGGCCGGTCGAAGGGAGCCAGTGGACGTGCAGCGCAAGGCGGTACGGCAACGACGGCGGGTCCTGCCGGGCATCGCGATGCTCACCGCACTCACGGCCGGCCTGACCGGCCTGACCGGGTGCACCAGCGGCAGCGGCGCCGGGTCCGACACCGACTCCAAGGCGGGCGACAGCAGCCCCGCGCCCGCGCCGGCCGGCAAGTACCGCAGCCTGCCCGCGCCCTGCAAGGCCGCCGACGGCAAGCGCCTCAAGGCCATGCTCCCGGCCGGGGACAGCCTGACCGACGAGCAGCGCGCCCAGCTGTACGCCGGGGTCGCGGACACCTCGTACGACGGCGACCGGCACGTCGGCTGCCGCTGGACGGCGCAGACGCCCGAGGAGACCCGGCTGCTGTCGGTGGGCTTCGAGCGCGTGGTCTCTTACGACCGGACGCTCTCGAGCGACGACGACAAGGCGCACCAGGTGTACGTGCGCCGGCTGACGGACGCGCACCTGCCGTTCCCCGGCCCCACCACGAGCCCCACGCCGAGTACGGGTACGAGCTCCAGCGCTCCTCCGGCCGCCAGCACTCCCCCGCCGCCCGCCGGGCAGTCGCCCTCCCCCGGCGCCGGGAGCCCTTCCGCGCCGCCGCCCGAGCTCGGGTCCCGCGTGCTCGAAGGGCTCGGGACCGAGGCGTACATCGAGGACAAACTGAGCGCGGCCGGTGCGAGCGCGGCGCAGGCGCGGACCGTGCGGATTGTGTTCCGCACCTCGAACGTCATCGTCACGGTCGAGTACAGCGTGCAGCCGGCGCTGCCCGGTACGGTGCCGTCGAGCCCCGAAACCCAGGACAAGGCACGGCAGTTGACGCAAGCCCTCGTCGAGCGTTTCAACGAGTGAGCGGGGGCGCGCGGGGCTCGGCGTGACGGCGCGCACAGCAGGCGCGCGCCGGGTCGGGCTACCGTTGTTCGGGTCCAGCGCCCGCCCGCCGAACCCGAACCGAGCCCGAACCGAGCCCGAACCGAGCCCGAACCGCGTCCACAGAACGCGCCCCACAACGTACTGACTGAAGGAACCATGCACCGATCTGCCTCGCGCCTCACTCGCGTTCTCGCCTGCGCAGCCGTCCCGGTGATCCTCACCGTCGCCGGCTGCTCGTCCGACTCGGGCAAGGGCTCCGCTTCGGGCGGCGACAAGAAGCCCGGCGCGTCCTCCTCCGCCAAGCCGAGCGGCAAGGCCTCGGCCGCGCTGGAGAAGGCGGCGTTCGCGACGCTGCCCGACCCGTGCAAGTCGATCCAGGCGAAGACCGTCGACACCCTCGTCCCGGAGGCGAAGGACAAGAACGGCACCGCGACCAAGTCGAACGACCTGGCCTCCCGCGCCAGCTGCTCCTGGAACGGCCTGGACGAGGACGGGCTGAAGGGCTCGCAGTACCGCTGGCTGTCGATCTCCCTGGTCCGCTACGAATCGCACTCCTCGCTCGGCGGCGCGAACAAGCGCGCCGAGGACCAGTTCAACAAGCAGGTCGAGACCGCGAAGGCGACCGAGGGCGCGCAGAACGTGAAGGTCGAGCAGGCGGGCGGGATCGGCGACCAGGCGTCGTCGGTCGTGTACGGCGTGAAGAAGGACGTGGACTTCTTCAACACGACGATCGTGGCGCGCACGCAGAACGTGGTGATCACGCTCGACTACAACGGTGCGGCGTACGAGGGTGCCGGCGCTCCGGATCAGGCCAAGCTGCTGGAGAACGCGATCGCCGCGGCGAAGGAGACGGTGGCCTCGGTCGCCGCCGCCAACCAGCAGCAGCAGCCGTCGCAGCAGCCTGAGCAGCAGGCTTCTCCCTCCGCGCAGTAGGCGCAGGCGGGTCCGGACGGCGTGGCGGGCGCTTAACGGGAGGCTGACATTCAGTCACCTGTGCGGTCACCCGTACGCTGTGCCTGCCGTAGCTCGACAAGGGGAGGGGATCGCGGGTGGCCGCGATGCAGCTGACTCGTACGCACCGGATACTCATCGGCGTCGTGGTCGCAGGAGCCGTGGTCATCGCGGGGATCGGTTTCGCCGGTTCGTACGCCGCGGTGCGCGCGCTCGCGGTGCAGAAGGGGTTCGGGAACTTCTCGCTGGTGTTCCCGATCGGCATCGACATGGGCATCTGCGTGCTGCTGGCGCTGGACCTGCTGCTCACGTGGATCCGGATCCCGTTCCCGCTGCTGCGCCAGACGGCGTGGCTGCTGACCGCGGCGACGATCGCGTTCAACGGCGCGGCGGCCTGGCCGGACCCGCTGGGCGTGGGCATGCACGCCGTGATCCCGATCCTGTTCGTGGTCACGGTGGAGGCGGCCCGGCACGCGGTGGGCCGGATCGCGGACATCACCGCGGACCGGCACATGGAGGGCGTCCGCATCACGCGCTGGCTCCTGTCGCCCTTGCCGACGTTCAAGCTGTGGCGCCGGATGAAGCTGTGGGAGCTGCGCTCCTACGAGCAGGCCGTCGGCATGGAGCAGGACCGGCTGATCTACCAGGCGCGGCTCCAGGCCCGGTACGGACGCGCGTGGCGCCGCAAGGCGCCGGTGGAGGCCCTGATGCCGCTCCGCCTGGCCCGCATCGGCGTTCCGCTGTCCCAGACGGCCCCGGAGGGCCTGGCGGCGGCGGGCATCGACCCGATCCTGCTGCCCCCGGCGGCCGCGGCCATCGCGACGGGTGCGGCCGTGTCGGCGCCGTCGGCTCCGGCCCTGGAGGCGGGCCAGGCGCTCGCCGCCGCGGGCCAGGCGGCCCTGGCCGGCGCGGGCATCCCGGGCCAGGTCGGTCTGGCGGGCGCGGGCGCGGGCCGGCAGGCCGCGGGCATTCCGGGCCAGGTGGGCCAGGCGGGCGCGGCTGATGGCCAGGCGGCCTTCGTCGGCGCGACCGCGGGCGCCCCGGGACAGCCGGGCACGCCCGGCGCAGCCGCGGGTCTCGCGGGTTTCCCGGGCGCAGCCGCGGGCCAGGGTCAGGCGGGGCAGCCGGGTACGGCGGGTCAGCCCGGCCTGCCCGGCGGAGCCGAGGGCCACGCAGGTCTCGCCGGCGCAGCCGCGGGCCAGGCCGGTCCGCCGGGCGTGGCGGGCGCCGGGTACCCGGGGCCTGGGGCGGAGCCCCAGGTTCGGGAAGGGGCGGGTAGGGGAGCAGCCCCGCAGGGCCACACCCCGCTCCCCTTCGCGGTCGACCCGACGGCCATGCCCGCCGCCCACGACAGCGCCTGGTTCGCGGCTCCCCTGGCCCCGCAGGCCGCGTACGAGGGCGGGTACAACCCCCAGTACGTCGAGGGCCTGGAGCCGACCCCGGTCATGCCCCCGACCGGCCCGGACGAGGACGTTCCGCAGCAGGAGCAGCTCCCCGTACCGCCGGCCACCGCCGATGACGCCGAAGCCGACGCCGCCGCCGACGCCGAAGCCGGCTTCGACCAGGCCAAGTTCAACGAGGCGGCGTACGAGGTGTTCCGCTCGTACCTCGACGAGCACTCCGACTTCCCGACCCCGGAGCAGGTGGACATACACCTCTCGGACCGCCACGGGATCGACCACCCGCGCAGTTCCTCGATGATCCGCAAGCTGATGCCGGGCCTGAAGCTGCGCTACCAGCGCGAACTGGAGAGCGAGCACATCGCCTAGCCGGAGGCAGCGGCAGACGCCCGTATGCGGAAGGGCCCGCACCCCTCGGGGTGCGGGCCCTTCCCTGTGCCCACGAACGGCTCAGGCGGCCAGGAGCTTGCGCACCCGGTCCGCGCCCACGGCCAGCAGCAGCGTGGGCAGGCGCGGGCCGGTCTCCCGGGTCACGAGAAGCCGGTACAGCAGCGCGAAGAACGTGCGCTGCGCGACCTTCAGCTCCGGCGTCGGCTTCGCGTCCGGCTCCAGCCCCGCCATCACCTTCGGCACGCCGTACACGAGCGTGGTCAGCCCGTCGAGCGACCAGTGCGAGTCGAGCCCGTCCACCAGCAGCCGCAGCGACTCGCGGCCCTCGGCGTCCAGGGACCCGAGCAGCTCGGTGTCGGGGTCCTCGCGCACCAGCGTCCGCTGGTCGGCCGGGACCTGGGTGGTGATCCAGTTCTCGGCGCGGTCCAGCCGCGGCCGTACCTCGTCCAGCGAGGTCAGCGGCTGCGACGGGTCCAGGTCGGCCAGGATCCGCAGGGTCTGCTCGTCGTGCCCGGCGGTGATGTCCGCGACCGACGCGAGCGTGCGGTACGGCAGCGGCCGCGGGGTGCGCGGCAGCTCGTGCGAGGCGACGCGTACGGCACGGGTGTGCGCGGCGGCGTCGGCCGGCAGCACGGAGCCGTCGGCGACCTTGGACTCCAGCTTGTCCCACTCGTCGTAGAGCCGCTGGATCTCCTGGTCGAAGGCGATCTTGAAGGACTGGTTGGGGCGGCGGCGCGCGTACAGCCAGCGCAGCAGCTGCGGCTCCATGATCTTCAGCGCGTCGGCCGGGGTGGGGACCCCGCCCTTGCTGGACGACATCTTGGCCATGCCGCTGATGCCGACGAACGCGTACATCGGTCCGATCGGCTGCTCGCCGCCGAAGATGTGCACGATCTGCCCGCCGACCTGGAAGGACGAGCCGGGCGAGGAGTGGTCGACGCCCGAGGGCTCGAAGATCACGCCCTCGAAGGCCCAGCGCATCGGCCAGTCGACCTTCCAGACCAGCTTGCCGCGGTTGAACTCGCTGAGCTTGACCGTCTCGGTGTACTCGTCCTCGGTGCAGACGTACGTCATCTCGGTCGTCTCGTCGTTGTACGAGGTGACCTTGGTGAAGTCCTTGCCGCACTGGCCGCAGTACGGCTTGTACGGGAAGTACCCGCTCTCGCCGGCGCTGCCGTCGTCCTCGGCGGCCGCGCCGGAGCCCTCGGCGGCCTCCAGCTCGGCCTCGTCGACCTGCTTCTGCTGGGGCTTCTTGCCGCCCGGCTTCTGCTTGGTGCGGTACTGGGCGAGGACGGCGTCGATGTCGCCGCGGTGCTTCATCGCGAACAGGACCTGCTCGCGGTACGCGCCGGAGGTGTACTGCTCGGTCTGGCTGATCGGGTCGTACTCGACGCCCATCTCGGCCAGGGCCTCGACGAAGACGGCCTTGAAGTGCTCGGCCCAGTTCGGGTACGCGGAACCGGCCGGGGCGGGCACGGAGGTCAGCGGCTTGCCGATGTGCTGCGCCCAGGACTCGTCGATGCCGGGGACGCCGGCCGGGACCTTGCGGTAGCGGTCGTAGTCGTCCCAGGAGATGAGGTGGCGGACCTCGATGCCGCGGCGGCGGATCTCGTCGGCGACCAGGTGCGGGGTCATGACCTCGCGGAGGTTGCCCAGGTGGATCGGACCGGAGGGGGAGAGTCCGGACGCGACGACGACGGCTTTGCCCGGGGCTCGGCGCTCCGCCTCGGCGATGACCTCGTCCGCGAAACGGGAGACCCAGTCGGTCTCGGTGCTGCTCTGGGCGCTCTGAGCCACGACACGTCCTTCTATCTCGAATGCTGGCTGTCAGCCATTCTCCCAGACGGAACCAGCCCCTCCGAGGTTGCCCGTCAGGACGTGGCGGTGTCAGGACGTGGCCGGGTCGGACGTGGCGACCGGTATCCCTCCGAGCCGCCGCACGGCGGCGAGTATCCGGGGCCCGGTGGTGTCCAGCATCTGGGGCATCAGAACGAGGGGGCTGCCGTAGCGCCGGATGTACACGGCCCTCCGGCGCGCAGGCCGGCCGAAGGGCATTCCGTGGGGCACGACCGGCAGCTCGATCCCGGGGCGGGGAACCAGCACCACGACGCCACTCTTCCCGCTGCGGACCTCGCTCAGGTCGGACCAGGGGATGGCGGGCCCGGCACCGACGGTGACCCCGTACCCGTCCAGCCGGACCAGGGTCCCCGGGGTGCGCCACCGGAGCTGCCAGACCAGCAGGAACACCAGGACGACGGCCATGAGGGCGCAGGAGCCCGCTGCCAGGAGGCGGCCGAGCCCGTCGGGCGCGGTGAGCAGCTTCCCGATGCTGGGCGCCCCGATGAACAGCATGAAGAATGCCGGTCGGCCGGGCCCGACGGGGCGGAGTTCCAGCGGGCCGACCTCGGGGAAAGCCCCGGCACCGCGCAGGGTGGTCCTGTTCATGGCGGCACTGTAGTGACCGGGAAATCCCGGAATCCGGACAGCCCCTCCGTGGGATACTCGGGGCTTGTCGGAACAACCAAGTGCACCTTCAGGCACGACCTCACAGGAACGGCAGCTCATGGCCTCGGTCCCTTCGCTCGCTTCGTCCGTCAACCAGCGCGTCGCGGACGCCCTCGCCTCGGCCCTGCCGGAGGCCGGTGGCGCCGACCCGCTGCTGCGACGAAGCGACCGGGCCGACTTCCAGGCCAACGGCATCCTGGCGCTCGCGAAGAAGGCCAAGGCCAATCCGCGCGAGCTGGCGACGACCGTGGTCGGGTCCATCCCCACCGGTGACCTGATCCGGGACATCGAGGTCTCGGGCCCCGGCTTCCTCAACATCACCGTCTCCGACCGGGCGATCATCGAGACCCTCGCCGCCCGCGCCGGCGACGACCGCCTCGGTGTCCCGTACGCCGCGAACGCGGGCACCACCGTCATCGACTACGCGCAGCCGAACGTCGCGAAGGAGATGCACGTCGGCCACCTGCGGTCCGCCGTGATCGGCGCCGCGATGGTCGAGATCCTGGAGTTCACGGGCGAGAAGGTGGTCCGGCGCCACCACATCGGCGACTGGGGCACCCAGTTCGGCATGCTCATCCAGTACCTGATCGAGCACCCGCACGAGCTGGACCACAAGTCCGTTGACGGCGCCGACGACGCGGAGGTCTCCGGCGAGGAGGCCATGTCCAACCTCAACCGCCTCTACAAGGCCTCGCGCGCGCTCTTCGACTCGGACGAGGAGTTCAAGACGCGGGCCCGCGCCCGGGTGGTCGACCTCCAGGCGGGCGACGAGCAGACCCTCGCGATGTGGCAGCGGTTCGTCGACGAGTCGAAGATCTACTTCTACTCCGTCTTCGACAAGCTGGACATGGACATCCAGGACCCGGACGTCGTCGGCGAGTCCGGCTACAACGACATGCTGGTCGAGACGTGCAAGCTGCTGGAGGACTCGGGCGTCGCCGTCCGCTCCAACGGCGCGCTGTGCGTGTTCTTCGACGAGTACAAGGGCCCGGACGGCAACCCGACCCCGCTGATCGTCCAGAAGTCGGACGGAGGCTTCGGCTACGCCGCGACCGACCTGTCGGCGATCCGGGACCGCGTGAGCCACCTGAAGGCGGACACCCTCATCTACGTGGTCGACGCCCGCCAGTCGCTGCACTTCAAGATGGTCTTCGAGACGGCCCGCCGCGCGGGCTGGCTGAACGACGAGGTCAAGGCCGTGCAGCTGGCCTTCGGCACGGTCCTCGGCAAGGACGGCAAGCCGTTCAAGACCCGTGAGGGCGAGACGGTCCGGCTGGTGGACCTGCTCGACGAGGCGGTGGACCGGGCCACGGCCGTCGTCCGCGAGAAGGCGGAGAAGGTCGGCCTGTCGGAGGAGGAGATCGTCGAGAACGGCCGGTACGTCGGCATCGGCGCGGTCAAGTACGCGGACCTCTCCACCTCCCCCTCGCGCGACTACAAGTTCGACCTGGACCAGATGGTCTCGCTGAACGGCGACACGTCCGTGTACCTCCAGTACGCGTACGCGCGGATCAAGTCGATCCTGCGCAAGGCGGCCGAGGCGGGCGAGCGCACCCCGCTCGCGCACCCGGAGCTGGAGCTGGCCCCGGCCGAGCGCGCGCTGGGCCTGCACCTGGACGGCTTCGGCGAGCTGATCGCCGAGGCGGCCGCGGAGCACGCCCCGCACAAGCTGGCCGCGTACCTCTACCAGCTGTCCTCGCTGTTCACGACGTTCTACGACCAGTGCCCCGTCATCAAGCCGGAGCCGGAGCTCGTCGTCGGCGAGAACCGCCTGTTCCTGTGCGACCTGACCGCCCGCACGCTCACGAAGGGCATGTCCCTGCTGGGCATCCGCACGCCCGAGCGCCTCTGACCCTGTTCGCGGGGCGCACCGCTCCGTACGATCGGCCTTCCGTCTGAACGGCAGGGGAGGCCGATCGTGAACGGTTCACAGGGTGCGCACGGTTTACCGCTGGCGCGCGCCGCGCTGAGAGTGCTGACCGGCGCCGGTGGCGGCACGCCGGCGCAGTCCGCCCTCCGGGCGCGGATACGGGTCCACGTGGAGGACAGGCTGCGCGGCGGCGCGCTGGGCACCGCGGTGCTGACGAAGCTGCGCGACGAGCCGGGGGATGCGTCCACCGCCATCGCCGTACCGGTGGTGGCCGACGAGATCTCCCGCGACCCGGCGTTCGGGGACACCCTGAACGACCTGCTGGAGCAGCTCCTGGGCGGACCGGCGGCCGTGGCGGCGTACGGCGTGCCGCCCGGCGCGAGCGCGACGGGCTCCGCGTCCGCGACGGGCTCCACGTCCACGCTGAGGTCGATCGGCCTGAGCTCGGTGACGGCGAACCAGATCCCCTTCCAGGGGCCCCCGGCCCCGCCCTCGGGCCCGCCGGCACCCGTGGCGCCCATGGCGCCCCAGGTGGTGGTGGTCCCGCCGATGCCCGCGTACCGGCCTTACCGTTCGAGCGCGTGGCTGGTCTTCATGCTCGGGCTGCCCCAGTTCACGGTCTTCCTCTTCCTCGGCTGGCTCGTGGTCATGCTCGACCTCCCGGTGTCCCTCACCATCGTGTTCGCCATGGGGATCGTTTCGCTGCTCATGGCCCTCTTCGGCCTCATCCGCGGCCTGTTCCTGTTCCGCGGCCCGTCGAGCGTGCTGGTCTACGTGGGCACGGCGCTGAACCTCTTCATCGTGGTCGTACTGGTCCTCTCCGCCGGGACCCGCGGCTTCGCCGCGATCAGGTTCTAGCAGCGGTAGCCGTCGGGGACCTGGAGGAGGGCCACGAACACCCAGACCATGACGGCTGCCCCGGCCAGGCCGCCGAGGAGGGCGGCCGCCAGGTTCCAACGGCCGACGTACGCGACGAGCACGCCCCACCAGGCCGTCGCGAGGAGGGCGAGCAGCGCCCCGTAGAAGAGCAGGGCGAGGCCGTTGGCGGCCCCGTTCACGCCGACGTCGCAGGCCTGCCAGGCCGCATTGAGCAGTACCGCGCCGAGCACGCCCGTGCCCAGACCGGCGAGCGGGGCGACCACACAGCCCAGCTGTCCGCGCGTCACGGGGTGCTCCTGATCTGCGGGACGTCCTTGCCCTCCCGCTTCGCCTGCTCCATCCGGTCCATGGCGTCCTCGATCCCCTGCTTGAGCTGGTCTTCCGTCATGTCCTTGCCGTACTTGTCATACAGGTCCATTCCGATCCTCATGGTGATCTGATCGCCCTGGTCGTCGTCACCCGTCAGCAGGGTCTCCCCCAGCGAGGCACCCTTGATGAGGGTGTCCGGGTCGAATCCGGCGGCCCGGCCGATGTACCCGTAGTGGATGTTCGAGTAGATGTCGTAGAACACCTCCCGGTTCTGGCCCGGCTGCTTGAAGAAGTAGTCGTTCTTCGTCTGGAGGTCGAAGTGCTGCTGGAGCTGGGGCTTGTGGTCCCAGTCCTGGCCGGGGGCCACCTTCAGGCCCCACATCACGAGCGCCGCGTTGATGTCGCCTCCGTAGTTGCGCCCGAAGTCGTACCACTCCGGCTCGCGCAGCAGGGCCTGAAGCTGGTGGACGGTGTCGGAGTCCACGTTCCGCTTCATCTCGTCGAAGATCCACTTCTCGGCTTCGGTGAACTTCTGCTCGCTGCGCGCCGATCCGGTCGGCGGGATCACCGGCTTGGCGGTGGCGTTGAAGCCGCCCATGGTGCCGTCGAAGGGGTTGGAGTCGACCACCACGGCCTGGAGCGCCTGCCTGATGGCCTTGTCGAACTCGTCCACCGCGCGCACCGCCTCCGCGATGTGCGCGGTCCACGAGTCCTCAGCCTCCCGCATCCCGGGGTCGCGGCGCAGGATGCGGGCCTGGACGGGGTCCTCGACCCGGGTGAAGTCGAAGCTGGCCCGGCCCGCCGTGGACACCGCCATACCGGCGTCGACGGCGTCCTTGCGGGCCGAATCCACCTTCTTCTTCAGGTCCACGAACCCGGCGTGGGCGTCGCGCAGGAGCGCGGCGACCGCCTTCGCCTCGGTCTGGGCGGCGGCGTACTCGCGCCGGGTGGTGGCGAAGCGGTCCTGCGCGACCCCGGCGCTGAGACCGAGCCAGTTCTGGCCGACGGACGGACCCATCGTGACCTTCTGAACGCTCCCGGCGTACCGGTCCTCGACCTTCTTCAGTTCACCGGCCATCTCGTCCCACGCGCTCGCCGCCGTGGCGAGCAGGCCGAAGTTCGTCGTCATCACTTCCTGGTACGTGAGCACGTTTCCCCCAACTGTGCATGTCAGCAAGGTGTGTTCGGAACTCGCACCACACCACCTTGCCAGGCCGGCGCTCACTCACGCCCCAGAGATCGGCAACCGCTTCGACGATGAGCAGGCCCCGGCCGCCGCCGTCCCGGTCCTGTCGCCGGGGGAGGGGCTCGCCGCCGCCGCTGTCGTGGACCTCCACGCGTACGAGGTGCTCCAGCCGGAGGAGCCGGAGCAGGTAGCCGCGGCCGGGCGGGGCGCCGTGGAGGAGCGCGTTGGTGGCGAGCTCGCTCACGCAGAGCAACGTGTCGTCCTCACGCGACGTGACACCCCAGGCGTGGAGGGTGTCACGTGTGAAACCCCTTGCGGCACTGATGGTTCGGGGAGACCGGAGGTAGAACTGCTGCCGCAGGAGGGCCGGTTGGATGTCGAGATTCACGAGGCGATCGTCGCGCGGAGTGACTAGCGTGTAGCCGAGCGCCAACCCGTACTCATTGATGAGTACGGGTTGTCACGGGTATTGCCCGTGCACGGACGGGGAGTTCGCTGTCATGCCACCAAGGAAGCGCCCACGGCCCAACGCGACGACCATGAAGATGGTCGGCGCGATGGTCGCCGTCAGCCGCGTCGCGAAGAACCTGACCCAGAAGCAACTTGGAGAGTTGGTGGGGCTGGAGGAACAGACCATCGCCTCGGTCGAGCAGGGCAGGCGCGCACTGATGCCCGACGTGGCCGAGCTGCTGGACCGGCTCCTCGGCCTGCCGGGCGTCCTCAGCGTGGCGGCAGAGCAGATGCCTGCGGTGGACGTGACCCCGCCGTGGGCGGAGGAGTACATGGACCGGGAGCGGGAGGCCGTTGCGATTTCGTGGTTCGACACCCAGGTCGTACCGGGCCTTCTCCAGACGGAGGAGTACGCCCGCGCGCTGTTCGGCTGCCGCATTCCGTACCTGGGCGCCGAGGAAATCGAGGTCCAGGTAGCCCGCCGCATGGAGCGGCAGGAGATTCTGGCGCGCCCGGTCCCTCCGACCCTCAGCTTCGTCATCTGGGAGGCGGCCCTCCGCGACCGGATCGGCGGCGACGAGGTCTACCGGGAACAGCTCCGGCACCTACGCACGTACGCGGACCGGCCGGGCATCTCGCTCCAGATCCTGTCCCTGGGCATCGCCGGCCACGCGGGTCTCAACGGGCCGTTCACACTCCTGGAAACCCCCGAACATCAGCACTTTTCCTACGCGGAGACCCAGCGCGGCAGCGTTCTCGGACAGGACCCCGACGAGCTCAGCATCCTCACTCGGAAGTATGCGATGCTGCGATCCCAGGCCCTCAACTTCGGGGAGACGAAGGGCCTGTTGGATCGGCTCTTAGGAGAACGATGAACACCACACTCACGTGGTTCAAGTCCAGCTACAGCAGCGATGAAGGCGGCCAGTGCCTGGAGGTCGCCGTCGCCTGGCGGAAGTCGAGCTACAGCGGCGACGAAGGCGGCCAGTGCGTGGAGGTGGCCACCTGCCCCGGCCAGGTGCACGTGAGGGACTCGAAAGTCCCTCACGGCCCCTCGCTCGCTCTCTCTCCCAGCGCGTGGTCCCACCTCGCTCAGTGGGTCACTAGCTGATCGGGTAGGAGTGTCGGCCCGTCGCTTCGTCGATCTCTGAGTGGGCCTTCTGCAGCATCTGGGACGCGAGATCCATCAGCGCGCGAGCGCCGGCGATCTCTTCCCCGACCCGCAGCTGCTCCGGGTCGGAGGGGTGACGCATGGCGTAGCCACGCGCCCTCATCTCGGAGCCGTCACCGAGCCTGACCATGGCCGCCGCGCTGGTGCGGTGGCCTTCCTCGGTGAATTCGAGCTCCACGTGCCACCCGACGAGTGTGGGCATGGTGCATCACCTCCAGGGGGTCACCCTGCCTCCAGGGTGCGCCCGGGGCGGCAGGAACGCGAGCGGGGGCTCCGGGAGGGCAGGGTTCCAGTCGGCCGGGGTCGGTGAGGGGTCCGGGGGCGTCCCGTCAGTCCACTGTCCTTCCGTGTCGGGTCGGTCCGTCAAGGGCGCTCCCTGCGGTCGCGTCGCTTGCCTTCGGCCACCCTTGACTGACCGCCCCGCCCCGGAATGCCATAAGACTGCCGGGAAGCCCCCGAAGGATGGCCGGGAGGTCATCCGACCAGGAGCGGCCGCATCAGGGATGCGGACCGGGACCTCCCTGTTCACCCGCACCCAGCCCACCAGAACCACCAAGCCCACCCGGCACGGGCGCGCGGGCAGGGCCAACCTGCACCAGAGGCCGATGAGATGACGATGAGGCCCCAGGACGCGTCAGATCGCTACGCGCTCCTCTCGGCATAGCGTCCGACGACCGTCCGGGGCCGGACATAGGCCGCCCACGCACCGCAGGTGGGCGGTCTTCCTGCGTCTGCAGGCCGTGGAGGCCGCCAGACGACGACCGTGGGCGGTCTTCCGGCGTCTGCAGGCCGCTGGGGGCGTCAGACGACGTCCGTGGGCGGGTTTTCGGGCGTCTGCGGCCTGTCTGCGGACCGTTTGGGATCTCTTTGGGGCTCTTGCGGGCTCTTTGGGGGCGAAAAGGGGGCGAGAGGGAGTCTGATGCCGGATTTCTCAACCTCCCACTCCGGGAAGGCCCTTTGCGGGTCTCGATTGGCGTCCAAAAGGGACAAAAAGCCCGCTGTCGCAGGCTGAGAGGCCTTCGTGCCGGTCGTGGGCGGCCTATGTCCAGCCCCAGACGGTCGCCAGACGCTGAGATATGAGAAGCGCGTAGCGATCTGACGCGTCCCCCGTGCCGCCGGTCGCTGGTCGGTCCTGGTGGGCTGGGTGCGGCTGAACGGGGACGGGAGATCAGCGTCCCTGAGGGAGCTGAATGTGGACCTGTCCCCCTGACCGTCCTTCGGGGGCTTCCCGACAGTCTTATGGCATTCCGGGGCGGGCCGGGCAGTCAAGGGTGGAGCGCAGCGACA